>DATBSH010000444.1:0-23272 GCA_036559885.1 Pyrinomonadaceae bacterium | reverse complement strand
AGAATATGTTGGGAATAGTTTGTCCTGCTGACTTCCGTCCATGGAGAACAACGAGGAGCATTGTGGGGGCCACGTTCGGCCAACACAAGCCGGGTAACTCATTAGTATTAACAAAACAGCCAGTAGTCGAAGAGCGTACGGCATGATGCTAAACCGTATCCGACATTTGACCTTTTGCCACTCTAAGAAAAGCTCTTGCCGCGTGCGATAGCGTTGCGCCTTTGCGATAAATCAGCTGAAGCCGGCGCTCGAATCGCATTTCCTTTACGGTTAGGGCAACCACAGTTTTGCGCCGAATTTCTACTTGCGCACTTAAGCGAGGCACGAGCGCAACGCCCATCTGCTGTTCCACTAACCTTTTGATTGCTTCCAGCGTTGGCATTTCCATCGCGATATTCAGAGGAGTCTTGTATTTCTCAAACGTCTTAACCACCCGTTCACGATAGGGAGAAGGGACGTTGTGAGCAATGAACGACTCAGCTCCGAGTTCGCGTACTGTCACGATTTGCTTCCCAGCGAGCGGATGCTCCGGCGCAACGATCAGCGCAAGCTCGTCGCTGACCACGGGTATGGACGCAATCGCAGCATCAGAAGGCTTGAACGACACCACGCCTAATTCGACACCGCGCCCCAATACTTCAGAAGCAATGCGACTAGCGAGGCCTCGCTTAACTTCAACCTTTATGTGCGGATGACGTGCTCGGAATATCTCAAGAACGGGGAGAAGATACATCACAGTGTACTCATTCGCACTAAGAGCCAACTTACCATGATGTAAATCGCGCAGCTCCTTAATCGCGCGGTGCGCCCCTTGTCGCAGATTCAGCATCTGTTCCGCAAAATCAAACAGGACGCGTCCCGCCGCCGTCAAGGTGCCATCCTTCGAGGACCGATCGAACAAGGGCTCACCCAGTTCCGCTTCCAGGCGCCGAATGGCCTGACTGACCGCAGGCTGAGTGCGGTGAAGTGCTTGCGCCGCACGGGAGAAGCTCTGCTCCTTCGCCACCGCAATTAGCACTTCAAGCTGATTAACGTCCATCCTGACCCCCGCCTTGGTTATTGATCCTTACGGCGCCGGTTATGGTATCACAAGTTCTTATCTTTCCATAAAGATTATAACTTTGACTTCTAGGGGCCAAAATACTTAGCATTGTCTTCTTGCCCACAGGAGGACGCCCCATGCAGAAACAGAGAGTAATCATCTTCGATACGACGTTACGTGACGGCGAGCAGTCGCCAGGCTGCTCAATGAACCTCAACGAGAAGGTCCGCATGGCAACGACGCTCGAGTCTCTCGGCGTAGACATTATCGAAGCCGGATTTCCGATTGCTTCCGATGGGGATTTCGCTGCGGTAAAGGCGGTGGCCGCGCGCTGTCGACAAGTGACTGTTGCTGCGTTATGTCGTACCGCTGAACAAGACGTGGCGCGCGCTGCTGAGGCGCTTGCGGGTGCCGCCCGGCCGCGTATTCATACGTTCGTCGCGACGTCAGACATTCATCTTGAGCACAAGTTGAAGAAGTCACGCCGTGAGGTTATCGAGATGACTCGCGAGGCTGTGAGCCAGGCCTCCTTATACGCAGACGAAGTCGAATTTTCAGCTGAAGATGCTACCCGTAGTGATCCTGAATATCTTTGTGAGGTTCTTGATGTAGCAGTCGACGCCGGCGCTAACATACTGAATATTCCGGACACGGTTGGCTACACAACACCCAACGAGTTTGCCGCTCTAATCAAGCAGATTCAACATCGGGTGGTTCGTCACCGCGATGTAACGATCAGCGTCCACTGCCATAACGATCTGGGTCTGGCGGTGGCGAACAGTTTGGCAGCAATTGAAGCGGGGGCGCGACAGGTTGAATGCACAATCAACGGTATCGGTGAGCGCGCTGGTAACGCATCGCTGGAAGAAATTGTAATGGCGCTGCGAGTTCGCGCCGATCGATTGCCGTTCGAAGTAGGTATCAATACGGAACTGCTTTATCCGACCAGTCAGTTGCTGTCAGAAATCGTAGGATTCGACGTTCAACCGAACAAAGCGATTGTCGGGCGAAACGCTTTTGCGCACGAGGCCGGAATTCATCAGCATGGCGTGATCAATAACCCGCTGTGTTACGAGATCATGACGCCGGAGTCAGTGGGCGTTCCAGCCAATTCCCTGGTGCTTGGCAAACACTCGGGCCGGCACGCTTTGTCGCTTCGATATCTCGAGTTGGGATTTCACCTTACGCCACCAGAGCTGGACGCCGCTTACGTCCGTTTTACCACTCTCGCTGACCGCAAGAAGCGAATTTATGATCAAGACTTGATATCGCTGTTGTCAGACAAGACAACAGTCGTGGCAGCCTAAGAGCTAAGAGCAAAGGGCAAAGAGCAAAGAACGAAGTCCGAAGTACAAAGTTATGACATTCCGAATCACAATTCTTCCCGGCGATGGCATTGGTCCTGAAGTGACCGCCGAAGCCGTCCGCGTTCTGAATACCGTCGCCTTGATTGGTGGCCACTCAATTGAGTTTGACGAAAAACCGATTGGCGGCACGGCCATGCGCGCCACTGGTTCTCCGCTCCCGCGCCCGACTCTAGATTCGTGTCTGGCCAGCGATGCTGTACTACTTGGCGCTGTTGGCTCGCCTGAATTTGATCAACTGCCGCTGCACCAAAGACCTGAAGCTGGCCTCCTGTTATTGCGACGCGCGCTTGGGGGCTTCGCAAATTTACGTCCGGCGATTTCGTACGCACCAATAGCTTCGTGCTCTCCACTGCGAAAGGATGTCACTCTGGGTGCCGACATTCTGATCGTCCGTGAGTTATTGGGCGGTCTGTATTTTGGCGAACCACGTGGATTCTCAGGAGCGAATGGTTCCAGTGTTGCGGTCAACACGATGAGCTATTCGGTTGAAGAGATCGAGCGCGTTGCGAAGGTAGCATTTGACGCAGCTCGCCAACGACGCCGGAAAGTTACGTCAGTTGACAAGGCGAACGTACTGGAAACTTCCCAGTTGTGGCGCCAAACAGTGTCGCGGATAGCGCGGGATTACAGCGATGTTGAGGTTGAACATCTCTACGTTGACGCATGTGCGATGCACTTAATCACGAATCCGCGGCGGTTTGACGTGTTGTTAACAGAGAATCTGTTTGGCGATATCTTGTCAGACGAGGCGGCGGTCGTCACCGGCTCGCTGGGCATGTTGGCATCTGCAACCATCGGCGGCGAAGTTGGACTCTATGAGCCCGTACATGGTTCGGCTCCAGATATTGCCGGACAAGGCATCGCCAACCCCTTTGGCGCGATTGCCTCGGCCGCAATGATGCTGCGTCACTCCGCGAAGATGGAGCAGGAAGCGGCTGATATTGAGTTGGCAATTGAGTACGTGCTCGAAGCGGGTTACCGCACGCCGGATATCGCGGGCGGCGGAAATGGCTACATAGCATCGACATCGGAAATTGGCGAGCTGATCTGTCAGGCTGTGAGCGAGATAGCTGACATGCGGCACGCTTATCATGCTGTGTAGGGACTTAGACCCCTGGCCCTCGGCCTTGGATATGTGATCCGACGAGCAAAGAGATAAGGGCAAAGACCAAAGACCAAAGACTGAAGACCAATACCACGAAATACAAGAACTGTGTCTACGCTCTTCGACAAGCTTTGGTCCGCACACGTAGTGCGTGAAGCTGCGGGTGAACCCGCGCTCCTTTACATCGATCTACATCTTGTTCACGAGGTAACGTCTCCCCAGGCATTTGATGGGCTACGTAAGGCGGGACGTACTGTCAGACGTCCTGATCTAACCGTAGCAACGGTGGACCACAACGTTCCGACAACGGATCGGAGTCTGCCGATTGCCGACGTAACTGCTGCAAGACAAGTCGAGGCTCTCCGAAAGAACTGCACACAGTTCGGTATTCGATTCTTCGATATCAATTCACCGCAACAAGGGATCGTTCATGTCATCGGGCCTGAACTCGGTCTAACGCAACCGGGTATGACGATCGTGTGTGGTGATAGTCATACGAGCACGCATGGAGCGTTCGGAGCATTAGCATTCGGAATCGGTACGAGTGAGGTTGAACACGTGCTCGCGACGCAGTGTTTACCTCAGATCAAGCCGCGAACTATGAAGATTGAATGTTCAGGTGCTCTGCCGCCAGGAGTCACGGCGAAAGATCTCGCCTTGGGAATAATCGGCCACATTGGTACGGATGGCGCCACTGGTCATGTGATCGAGTATATGGGTGATGCAGTATGTGGTCTTTCGATGAGTGGACGCATGACGTTGTGCAATATGAGTATTGAAGCCGGCGCGCGCGCGGGCATGATCGCTCCGGACGACACAACGTTTGAGTATTTGAAAGGCAAGAGATTCGCGCCCACCGAGAGTGATTGGGACAAGGCGTTGGATTACTGGCGAACTTTCAAATCCGATGAAAGGGCAGTATTCGATCGTTCCGTCGAGATAGATGCGGCGACGCTCGAGCCCTTCGTTACGTGGGGAACTAATCCCGGCATGGTCGCGCGGGTGACGGGCCATGTTCCGGATCCCGAGGAGTCAAATACCGAGGCTGACAGATGTGCCGCGCTTCGAGCTCTTGAATACATGGCACTAAAGCCCCGAACGAACATTCAAGACATAACGATCGACCGCGCGTTTATTGGCTCGTGCACAAACGCGCGTTTGGAAGATCTGCGCGCCGCAGCACGCGTCGTCAGGGGCTACCGTATTAGTTCATCAGTAAATGCTTTGGTTGTTCCTGGATCCCAGGAGGTGAAAAGAGCGGCTGAGCGCGAGGGATTGGATCGAATATTCCGTGAAGCAGGCTTCGAATGGCGCGACGCAGGCTGTTCGATGTGTCTGGGGATGAATGCCGATATTCTGCAGCCCGGTGAACGCTGCGCGTCGACGAGCAATAGAAACTTTGAAGGTCGCCAGGGACGCGGAGGGCGCACGCACTTAGTTAGTCCAATGATGGCAGCAGCAGCGGCGATTGCCGGACATTTTGTTGACGTGAGGAAATGGGAGTTTAGATAAGGTTTGGTCTTGGGACTTTGGTTTTGGGACTTTTGGTCTTGGAACTTTGGAGTCTTGGGACTTTGGAGTCTTGGGACTTTTGGTCTGAGATCTGAGATCCCTAATCTGAGATCTCAAAAAACGAAATACCAAATACCAAATACCAAATACCAAGACCCAAGACCAAAGACCAACGATCACCAATGCAACCCTTCAAGAGACATACCGGTTTAGTCGCTCCACTCGATCGCGCCAATGTGGATACAGATCAAATCATCCCGAAGCAGTTTCTGAAGCGAATCGAGCGGACAGGGTTTGGAGAGTTTTTGTTCTTCGATTGGCGTTACCTTCCGGATGGCGAGCTGAACCCTTTGTTTGTATTGAACGAACCTCGTTATCGCGGAGCGTCAATCCTGGTAGCGGGAAAGAACTTCGGTTGTGGCTCATCGAGAGAACATGCGCCGTGGTCTCTGCTCGAATATGGTTTTCGCGTAATTATCGCCCCTTCGTTCGCGGACATCTTTGCGAACAACTGTTTCAAAAACGGAATGTTGCCAATTGATTTGTCGGAAAGTGAAGTCGCAGAGATCACTGCTCGCGCGCAAGAAACCGATGGTTATACATTGACGGTCGACTTAGAGCGGCAAAAAATCGAAGACGATCGGGGATTGGCGATTCAGTTTTCTGTCCCCGAGTTTCAACGCTACTGCCTGATGGAAGGTTTGGACGATATCGGTATAACACTGCGATACGAGGCTGACATCCAAGCCTACGAAGCACAGAGAAGAGTATCCACAGATTACACAGATTAAGACTTAGGGCGGTTAACTCGAATGATATGACACCGAGTGTGACTGCAGGTGATCCTGCCTTTCAAGTTAACTGCCCTTAGGCCTAATCTGTGTAATCTGTGTAATCTGTGTAATCTGTGGATACTCTTCTACTTCTTTTCTATCACATCGATTTCACTGTAGAACGTATTGCCCCAGTCGTCGGCACTTTCCGTCACAAAGCAATCGAACATCAGGTGGCGATATTTGCCTAAACTGCCGCTCGGACTAGTAACACTCACAGCATACTGACCACCCTCCACACTATTCTGAGTCGTTGTATTCACGGAGGCGATTAATGTCCATCCGACTGACTCTGGTTTTACTCGCCGATTCGGATCTGCATTGAACTTTGGATCTAACCCATCGCTTCCGTACAGGTTATAAACCTGCGGCGCGCGTGTATTCGTATGCCAGGAATAACTATTCACCTGGGCGATATCAATTACCCTGCCAAAATCGAAGCGGAATCGGCCGCCCGTAGTGCCCGCGTTGAAGAAAAAGTTTTTTGAAGGCTCGTCCTGGTCGGAGGGTAAAACACCGTCGTTGACTGCCGTTAGATCCGCGCCGTTACCGTCAATCTCGCCATCAATCAAAACCAACTCTGCTTTTGCCGCAGCATCATCCTTCGCAGGAGAAGAGACAGTGTTAAACTTAAAGTCATGATTAGCGACGTTGTTCGCATTGTGATCGATGGTGATCTTCGCGTCTAACGATGGCAACATCAGTGGCATGGCCATCAGGAGTGTTGTTATCAGATGTTTCATAGGATTCGTTCAATGCGGTCCTACCCACTTGATGCCAACATCCGCCGTCGAACGTAACCGATCGGCCAGTTGTGCTGTGTGGTGCTGAAGGTGGCGAAGGTTAATGATCTGATGCTCAAACTTTGAGACCTTGTACCAACTGAAACCACTGGATGGATCATGGAGATTTAACGCATCAACCGCGTCATCCACCATCGCATCGCAAATGCTCCAATACTCGAAGACATCCGCCCTTGCATACGGTGAAGGGATTAAGGGCAAAGTGCTTTCCGGATCGGGTGGCCCCGTTAGGCCATCCTCGTGTTGAACTGCTGACTGGTGATGTTCCCAGGGGTGGAAGGCGGCCTCATTCGGCTGCAGGTACAAATGCGTAAAGAACAATGTGTGATAAGCGATTTGCCAGAACGCATTGACATGGTCTGTGTTGGACCAAAGATCAGCCGGACATCGCTCAAGTGTTTCGCGCAACATCGCGAGCGCAGCGTGGTATTGGCTCTTTAAAACGGACCTGAGGGTTTCGGTATCGATGATGACGTCCGCTCTTTCTCCGTGGCCCATGCAGTGGTTTACTCAGTTCTCGTAGTAAGTGATTGGTGTCCAACCTTCAAATTAGCGCTTGCACCCGATCGCAACACAGAGAGTTGAATCTTATTGCCGAAGATATTCCAAATGGTTATGCAACACCAAATCGAAACACGGTCGTTTGCCGGTATTCATCGCCGGGTTCCAGCACGGTTGATGGAAAATTCGGATGATTTGGAGAGTCAGGAAAGTGTTGGGGCTCCAAACAGAATCCTGAGCGCTTCTCGAAAATCACTCCGTTCTTGCCTCGGATCGTTCCGTCAAAGAAATTACCTGAGTAGAACTGAAGACCTGGTTGCGTAGTGAAGACCTCCAGCGTGCGTCCCGTTCGTGATTCATGCGCGCGGGCAACTCGACGTAATAAACCAGTGAAGTTGTTCAAGACAAAGTTGTGATCGTACCCGTCCGCAAACGCAAGCTGTTCGTACGGGTCATCGATTCGCGCACCAATGGAAGTGCTACTTCGAAAATCCATTGGCGTCTCGCCGACATCTCGGATTTCTCCGGTGGGAATTAGATCCGGGCCGATTGGTGTAAACGCATCCGCATCGACTTGTAACTCATGGTTCAGAATAGTTCCTGAGCCGGCGAGATTGAAATATGAGTGATTTGTCAGATTGACAATGGTTGGTTTGTCAGCAACTGCGTGATAGTCGATGCGCAATTCGCTACTTGCCGACAACGTATAAGTGACAATCGTCTCGAGATTGCCCGGATATTCCTCTTCACCGTCCTTGCTCAAGTAATGTAGACGCAATACCGCTCGGTCATCTTCAACGGCTTCGTGGGCGTCCCACACTACTTTGTCGAATCCACGAAGTCCCCCGTGCAGATGGTTCGGCCCATTATTTTGGACCAGCTGGTACGTAACACCCTTGAGCGTGAACGTTCCTTGAGCAATACGATTGGCAAATCGTCCTATCAATACGCCGAGATAACGTGGATTCTTTACATATTCATTTAACGTGTCGTAACCCAGAACTACATCCGCAAATTCGCCACGACGGTCGGGGACAGTAATCGATTTGATCGCACCGCCATAGTTGGTTATCTGAACCTGGATCGCATCGCAGGTCAGCGAGTATAGATACACCTCGCCAACCTCGGGTGATGTGCCGAAATGTTTTGTGGTGATTTCCAAGGCCGGTCAGTCAGGTGCTGAGTGCTTTTTACCGAATTTGGAAAAGACTTCGTTCGCCTCTTCGAGCGTTTCTTTCGATCCCACGTCGAACCAAATACCGGGAACTTTCCACGTGTAAAACGGAACTCGCTCATACATCCACTGCACCAATCGGCCTGGTTGGTCGGGGTTATTACCTTCCTGGATATACTGATGAATCAAAGGCAGCGAAGATGTGGGATAGTAATACAAGGCGATTCCAGTCAATGTGCTTTTCGGATGAGCCGGCTTTTCTTCAAAGAAAACAATGCGTCCCGCGTCGTCGATCTCAATCGCATTGTACTTTTTGATCTCCTCGAGGTTTCCAACATCATAAACGCCCGTCACGGGCGCATTCTTTGTTTGGGAGTACTCACCAAATCCGCTCAGATCGTGACTGAACAGATTGTCGCCCCCGACAACAATGGTGTCGTCGGTGAGGTTTTGTTTGGTCATTACCAGATGCATATCGCCAATCGCCCCGAGCTTGTTTGAATCGTCCGTGCTCCCATCGTTGACAATCGTGAACTTAAACCGAAGTTCAGGATGCCGGTAATGTTCAGACCAAGCCTTGAAGTGGTCGACGAATTTTGCGTTGGTAACAACGTAAGCGTGATCGATATAAGGAATGGTAGCGAGATTATCAATTACGTGCTCAATCATTGGTTTACCGGCCACCGGCAACAGCGGCTTCGGCTGATTGAGTGTCAGTGGATACAAACGCGTTGCATAACCTGCGGCAAGAATTATTAGCTTCATCTAATCCCCTGATCGTTGTTGCGCGGCGGTAACTGAAGTCACTTCGCCTGCCCCGTCGGCGGTTTCACACACAAATATCTCAGGTTTTAACTTTGTCTTCTGCTCGTATCCGTTAGCGACGGTGCGTGTAAACTCATCGACGTGTTCGTTAGCTACAAGATTGACGGTGCAGCCGCCAAAACCTCCACCTGTCATGCGGGCGCCGTAAACGCCTTCGATCTTGCTTGCAAGTTCAACCATCACGTCCAGTTCAGGGCAGCTGACTTCATAGTCGTCACGCAAGCTGCGATGTGATTCATACATCAGTTTGCCGAAGGCGCGGAGGTCGCCACGTTTCAGCGCCTCACCTGCTTCAAGCACGCGGGCATTTTCGGTTACCACATGACGACACCGACGATAAATAACATCCGGCAATTGCTTCCCATGCGCTTCAAGTTGTTCGAGCGTCACATCACGAAGGGCTGTCACATGTGGCAAGGTTTGGGAAAGGTGCTTTACGCCGGCTTCACACTGCGCGCGACGTTCGTTGTATTCACCGCTCGCGAGTTTGTGTTTGACCATCGTGTTGCAAACGACGAGATGAGCTTCCGACGAAAGCGGCAGAAGTTCGTACTCAAGCGAGCGGCAGTCAAGCAGTAGTGCCTTCTTAGCTCTACCGTGCAGTGATATGAACTGATCCATTATCCCGACGCGAGCACCGACAAACTCGTTCTCAGCGCGGCGACAAAGCTTTGCGAGTTCCACTCGATCAATGGTGATATTTGAATTTGCGATGAGCGCGCACGCACTAGCGACTTCGATTGCAGCTGAGGAACTTAGTCCGGAGCCAATCGGCACTTCGCCACGAATCTTCAGCTTTGCGCCTCCAAGCACGTAGCCTGCATCTTGCAGCATTACCGCAACGCCGACTACGTAATCACTCCAATCACCACGCGGTTTAGGCTTTCCGGTATTGAAGTCAATGCTGACCGATTTGTTGAAGTTTTCCGAGAACACTTGTAACACTCTGCCTGGGAGCGGTGAGATAGTAACGAATGTCGAAAAGTTGAGAGCGGCCGGCATAACGAACCCATCGTTATAGTCGGTGTGCTCGCCAATCAAGTTGACTCTTCCCGGAGCTCGAAATGTCCGCTCGCGATTGTCACTCAACTTTGTATCTCCATACGCGGGTCTTACAGTGGACTGGCAACATCCAGAACGATCTGCCACACACCTCCACGTTTTCGCCAGATACGAAGAAAGTTTCCCTGTCCAGTAATGTTCTTTTCTGCGTCAGTTCTTGTTTCGTAGGTTCCGTACACGTAACCAAGATCACCTGAATTTGAAATCCCATTGCCGGAACGCTGCGATTCGACAAATTCTTTTTTGTTCGCAAGCGCACGTAGACTCGATTGCTTCCCGACAAAAGGAAAGCTACCGTTTCTAAACAGTCTTAGGTCTGTTGCCGCAAATGCCGTGAATGCCGCGACAGTTCCCTGATGCAGCGCCATGGTCGCAAACTCACTGTCACGTTGAAGCAAAGACTGTTGCGCTTCGGACGTGCTAATTGGAGTAACCTTATTCGGTGCTCCAGCGTTGCGAACCTCCCAGATGCGCAGTGGTCCCGCTGACTGTGGATGACTGATACCCAGGTCGACCGCAAACTTCCAGGTCCCATCGGCTTGTTTCTTCCAGACCGTTACAAATTCTCCGTAGCCCGATGGCTTCGGATCCTTGACGTCTTCTTTGAATTCCCATGGGCCCGTTGTATAGCCCAAATCGCCTGCTGTAGAAACAAACGCGAAGATAGGCTGCCATGCCAGCAAG
The DNA here is from genome assembly GCA_036559885.1 of Pyrinomonadaceae bacterium. GTDB lineage: Bacteria > Acidobacteriota > Blastocatellia > Pyrinomonadales > Pyrinomonadaceae > PSRF01. The sequence continues at coordinate 12,364 of DATBSH010000444.1, read as the reverse complement.
GGTCGTTTATCAGACGGTGGCAACGGGTGATCGGTCATCCACTGTTTACCCAAGACTGCCTTCGGTCTAAACAGTATGCCTTCGTCAGCAATGAACAGCATGAAGGCTTCTCGCGTTCCCCGATCAGCGGCCGCTTTCGAGAAGGCCTGTTCGGTCTCGACCAGAGTTCGCAATGACGATGCAGGCGTGGATTTTTGAGCAGTGGCAGAGAAAGGAATACTTAGAGCGACGACAGATCCGGCCAGCCACTTCATAGGTGGTTTCATAACGAGTTTTCGTGTCAAAGGTGTTGCCAAGGGTGGGGAATATTATTTCAACTAGGCGGCAAGTGGCGCAGACCCTATCGCAGCCTGCAACACACTTTCGGGAGTCCATTGATCAATGGGTTTTGCTTCGGACAGACGGCCCCGACTCATCACCGCAAGTCTGTCACACATGCCGAAGAGCTCCGGCAGGTAGGAGCTAACCATCAAGACGGCTTTATTTTGCGAGGCACACCGCGCAATCGTTTCGTAGACCTGCGCTTTGCTGCCGATGTCGATGCCGCGTGTGGGTTCGTCAAGCAATAACACATCCGCTTCTTGGTGTAGCAGGCGGGCCACAACCACCTTTTGTTGGTTACCACCTGACAAAGCACCCGCTGATTGACGTGGTCCACTAGTTTTTATCTTAAGCGAGGCAATCAGTTTCTCTGTTTGCTGTCTTTGACGCGCCAAGTCAAGCCAGCCCCAGTGTGAACAAGCAGAAAACTTTGTCGCGGTGACGTTATCAGCGACCGAAAGATTGAGCGTCAAGCCCTCTCCTTTTCGGTCCTCGCTTAAGTAGCCCACGCCCTGAATCAATCGAATCTGTGGCGTACGACCACGTCCGGCCTCGGAATTACTTTCAATTTGTATCTCGCCGCCTTCAATCTGGTCCAAACCAAAGATAGCGCGCAACAGTTGAGATCTACCTGAGCCCATCAGGCCGGCAATGCCGAATATTTCACCGCGACGGAGCTCAAACGAGGCGTGCTTCAACAAAGGTGGTGCGCAAAGATCCTTCACCCGCAAAACCACGTCTGACTTCAACAATTCCGGTGAAGTGCGTTCCGGAAATAAAGTCTGATGCGAACGTCCGACCATTTTTGCGATGAGCTCATCATCCGTTGTGACCGCGATTTGACCGGTGGCTACGCTCCGACCATCTCGAAGCACTGTATAGCGATCGGCAATCTGACGAACTTCCTCCAAAAAATGACTGATGTAGATAACAGAGATGCCTTCGGCTTGCAGCCTGCGAATCAATGAAAACAGTTGCGCAACATCATCGCGTTGAAGGCTACTGGTGGGCTCATCCATCAGGATGATTGTCGCGCGAGCGGCGATAGCTCTACATATCTCGACTATCTGTTGAGCCGCGACTGATAAGTCGGCCACTCGTTTTTCAGGACGAATGTCAGGGTGATGGAAAGTCTGCAAAACTTCGTTCGTGCGCGTGGTTAAATCGTCTCGGTCCAACCAACCAAACTTCGACGATTCCATACCCATCAGGATGTTTTCGGCTACCGATAATTGCGGACACAATGAGAGTTCCTGATGAATCAAGGCGATGCCATGGTGCCGCGCATCCAAGGGCGTGGAAGGAAGATAAAGACTCCCATCGATCTTCATCTCACCTTTGTCTGGACGAAGTGCGCCGGCAATTATGTTCATCAGCGTGCTCTTACCGGCGCCGTTTTCGCCGATAAGCGCATGTACTTCCCCTTTACGCAGTTCCAGGTTTACACCATCGAGTGCAACCGTAGGGCCAAAACGCTTATGAATGTCGCGGATGGTGATCATGATTACTGCAATGATCTAGCCTACGAGCTTAAGGAATCAGTTCCCATTCTACCTAGCTCGATGACTCTTAAAAAAAACTTCTCATTCTCACCAAGCTTTAGCTTGGGATCACCGACAAGTTACACGGTCGGGAACCGTTTAACGGTTTCTCAACCAGCGCAGAACTCAGCAGTCTTGCGTTTAGTTGTAAACCGTTAAAACGGTTCTTTTCTTTGTGAAGTTGCCGATGACCCCAAGCTAAAGCTTGGGGAGAATGAGACGTTGAGTCTTCACACAGTCTCTGAAGCCAGTGGTGTTAGATTAGCTAATGTTTCCCCGCGACGGACATCGCTTTGCTTGCCCCAGCTTCATTACCGTTCGTCTCGGAGTAGTAATACTTATAATCCTGATGGTAGTAATAGTATTCCTGCGATCGTAGATCGATCTTGTTCAAAACCACTCCGATTACCTTTGCCCCAATCTCCTGAAGCATTTGTCTCGTACGTTTTACGACCTGTCGTGAGGTCTTGCCGCCCTGCACTACGAGCAGTACACCATCGACAATTGAGGAGATCAAAACTCCGTCTGTAAACGAAGCGATTGGCGGTGAATCGATAATGATGTATTTGAAGTGTTCGCTTGCTTTCTCAAGCAAGTTGCGCATCTGCTGAGAACCCAACAGCTCGGCGGGATTCGGAGGAATCGGTCCTGACGCAAGCAGATAGATGTTCGAATCCTTATATTGGTGAACTACCGATACCAGTTCAGCCGGTATTGCATCACTCGAAAGCAGAGAACTGAGACCCGCTCGATTCTCCATTTCAAAGAGATGATGAAGACGCGGGCGCCGCATGTCTGCATCAATGACCAACACTTTGGCGTCGGTTTGAGCGAGCACGGTAGCCATGTTCACAACAGTTGTAGTCTTACCTTCCGAAGGCAAACTCGAAGTTACGAGCAGAGTTCGCGGCGCGCGGCCGGCAGTTGAAAGCAGCACAGATGTTCGCAAGTGACGATACGCTTCGGCTTGAACTGACGGACCGTCGTTATTAATGAGCAGCTCACGTCCATTACCGTTTCCATTCCCACGTGCTTCTTTGCCTGTGAATGGGAGTAATCGTTGACCGGCGGACAATCCCGCAAGCGGAATCACAGCTAATGCCGGTAATCGCAAACCTCTCTCAACGTCTTCCGGAGACTTAACGGTGTCGTCGAGATACTCAAGGAACAGGGCCAATGCGACCCCAAATGCGAGACTCAGTAACAATGCGATGACGACGCTCTGCAGCCGGCGTGGACCGATGGGACTTGAGGGTTCCGACGCATAGTCAACTACGTGAATATTGTTTGGCGTGCCTGCCATCGAGACGTCGTTCTCTTTTGCCCGCTGCATCAATCCTTCAAGCAAACCTTTATTCGTCTCGATCTCTTGTTTCAGGATGTTGTAATTAATCGCCGCCTGGTTTTGCGTAACAGTCTCAGCTCGCTGTTTATTGAACGATTCACTCAGGGCCTTTTCACGCGCCAGTGCCTTTCGATAATTCGTCTCGAGATTGGTGGTAACTACGCTTTTGGCACTCGTGCGCGCCTCATCTAGTTGCTTTTCGAGGACTCCGATCTGCTCAGTCAAATCTTTCACTTCGGGGGACTCTTCCGTATCGGTCAATAGCAGCTGAACTTTTTTCTGTTTCAGATCGGCGAGACGTGATTTCAAATCGGAGATCTGTTTATCGCTTATCTCAGCGGTAGCTTCGGCAGCGCCGGGAGCGAGACTCGCCTTGTAGGCGGCTTCGGCAAGGTTCCGCTCATTTTCGGCGTCGAGCAGTTGTTTATTCAAACCTGCCAATCGCTCAACAACAGTGTTCTGATTGGGATCCAACGAGAGGATCTGATGACTTTGTGCGTAGTTCACAAGCTGCTCTTCGCCGTTCCGAATCTGCGATTGCAATTCGGCGATCCGCTTCTGCAGGTAAGTGCCGGCGATTGTGTTTGTCTTCGTGCGAACCTCAAGGTTCCACAATCCAAACGCGTCCGCGACCGCATTCACCGCCTTCGTCGCAACTCTTGGATCGGTATGTGTGGCACGAATATCAATGAGCCGTGTTCTTTTCACCTGTTCCACGTCAAGTATCCCTTGGAGCGCGGACACATATGGAGCCATGCGGGCGACGTCTCCCGGTTCATCGACGACGCCTGTAGTTGATTTCAGCGGTTGCAGCGGTTCGTCATTCGTCACCGGAACCTGATTGGGTCGCGATGCTTCGTCAGTCTGCCGATTCAATCCAATTAACCGCATCAAGCTCTGCCAGGTCGAACGCTGCGGCGTCGCTGATTCAAAGAAATTTCGGTTATGTTCGAGGTCAAGATTCTTGGCGACACGCCGGAGCAAGGTTGGGCTCGTAAGAATTTGAAGTTGAGTATTGAAGTATTCAGGGTCGACGTAAGAGTTATCGATGTAAAACGTCGCACCTTTTGAAGCGCCGAGTGCTGGGCTGAAGTTTTCGGCATCTACCTGCACACGAGCACGCGCGGTATAGATATCCGGAAGGCGTGCTTGGCGGATCGCCGCAATGGACGTAATGATCAGAGCGATCCCGAGAATTAACCATAACCGCTTCCGAATCGTGCGCCAGTAATCGCGCAGGTGCACTTCGCCTTCCGGCGAGTTCTCATCACCATAAACCACAACCGGGGGCGACGGATGGCTACGATCGCGATTGTTAGTTTGATCGAGTGCCGAGGCCTTGAGAACTACTTCAAGTGCCTTTGCTAATTCAGAAGGTTCTTTCATGAGGGATCTATTGATGCCGCACTCACAGATCTAATTTTGTTAGATGTGCATTGAGAACACTGGGTACCAAATCTGTCGGACTGGGCTGAACTTTCAACGTCTGGGGTCGTTGGAGCCAACTTTGCGATGGTAGAGGCTGAAAGTAGCATGAGTGATAGGGCAGGTCAACCAATTGATGAGCTAAATTTTTTCCGCTCTAAGAACGAATTGGAGTTGTGGTTCTTGACTTGTGCAGCGACGTTAACGAGCGCGCACATAAAGCCGGCTTAAACATTTTCCTTTTCACCAACTCGCCGGAGTCTCTGCCAGAGTGTGGTGCTGTAGACCTTCGATAGTCTCAGCGGGCGAAAGGCGTAGTAGAGCGGATGCAAGGGCGCAGGCAATGCAAGAGCCTGCCAGTCAGCTAAAGTGGGAACGAAGAGTGCGTGCAACGCTGCAAGCATCGCGTCGCGTTTGCGATCCATTACGCGCAGATTGTAGAGGTTGGTGTCGGTTGAATCGGCGGGGCCGGAAGTTGAAAAAATCTGTTCGCGAATCCTCGTTGCCATTTGTCGCATCGCACCCCCGAAATCAAGCGCGGCGAGAACGCCCGATGGCAGTTGAAGATTGGAGAACTGCTCAACCAATCGCAGTCCGAGACCGACGATGCGCGTGCCATGTGCGCTCTCCGCCCGAGCAACAATTGTGTCCCAGTTAACTTCAGGCATCGCGCGCAACGACTCTGCCATTGAAGTGATCCACTCCAAGCGTCGCCACAGATGCTTTGCCCCATGCATCGCCTGATAAAGCACCAGATCCTCCGGGCCGAACGTTTCCACCTGCGTTCCCGCCAGTGAGACCGATTGCAATCGTGCCATAACGTCATCGGCGCTTAGTTTGAACACAAAACTCGGTGGCTTCAGATCCCAATGCAGATCCAATATCGTGAACCAGTCGTCGCGCATGAATTGGATCTCGCAGTGATTGGCAAAATGTGAAGCCAACTGGGCCGGTGTTAGCTTCGGGGTCATTTGGTAGCCGAGTGACTCAAGCAAGGTAATTGCCTGATTGAAATGTTGGCGGCTTATCAAAACGTCGATGTCGCCTGCCTGCCGCAGAGATATTTCACCGTAAGCTATCCATGCGAGCAGCGGACCTTTGAAAATGGCTACGGGAATGCCGTTCTCTTTGAACAACTTGTAAATACGCAACTGCTTGCCGATCAAGTGGAGCACATTCTGTGAATTGGCAACTGACGCACGTTTCAATTGCGAAAGGAAATGGCCAGGTATCATCTCGCTTGCCGCAGTTGTCAGGTGCTTCTGAAATAGTGGGAGCAGTCCATGAGCCTGAGCAGTGACAAAGAGATAGTTGAAGTCGAGTTGCCGTTGCGCCAACGCGCGCACTTCTTCGCGATCGATCTCGCGGCGCGCGATGCTGAGGATTAATTCGTTTTCAGGCCGATGCTTCACCTTGAAAACCCGTGCGCAGATTTCTTAGCCTTCGCGGATTCTGTGTAATCCATGGGTATTGACATCATCTGCTGTGACCACGACTCTGCATAAAGCCCACTTTGTTCGAGCAGTCTTTGATGACTGCCCGATTCTATTATCCGGCCGCGGTTCATCACGTGTATTACATCAGCGTGCATCGCGGTCGTAAACCTGTGGGTGATGATGATCGACGTACGACCTGCTGCCAATTTCCTGAATCGCTCCAGCCAATCTGCTTCAGCCCATGGATCGAGCGCGCTGGTCGGCTCGTCGAGAATAATTATCGGCGCTTCTCGCAAGAACGCGCGTGCCAGCGCAATACGCTGCCACTCGCCTACGCTCAGTTCAGTGCCGCCGGCAAACCAACGGCCCAGTAGTGTCTGCTCCTTCTCTGCTAAATGCGAAATCGTATGTTCCGCGCCCGCTGCCCTAATTGCGCCCTGAATCTGTGAGTCGCTGGCATCGAGCTTTAGATCACCATACAAAATATTCTCACGCACCGTAGTGTTGTAATGAAAAGGCTGTTGGAACAAGACGGTAATTAGTCGCCGCAGGTCATGCGTGGGCATCTCTCTTAGATCGCAGCCGTCTATCATGATGCGTCCTGTTTCAGGATCATAGAAACGACAAAGCAGCTTGAGCAGCGTACTCTTGCCGGCGCCGTTCGGACCGACAATCGCTACAATCTTTCCGCTCGGAATGGTCATCGTGAAATCGTCAAGCGCCTTTCCGGTTGCGCCGGGATAACTGAACGACACCTTTTTGAACTCGATCCGATCTTTAACACCCGGAACCTCGCCCTGCTGACCCTCGCCAATGACAGGTTGCAGTGCCAGAAACTCAAACAGATTCCCAAGAAAGAGACTGTTGCCATAAAGTTGACCAGCGTTTTCGAGCAACGTCCTCATCAGTCCTTGACCTTGATTGAATGCAGCATAAATGAGCGCCAGCTCTCCGAGAGTCACCAGGCCATGCAGGGCTTTCCACGCCATCCATCCCAGTGCAGCACCGACGATAATCAAAGCAATCAAACTCGCACCAAGTTCGGCGAGTCCCTGCTGCTTACTTAGGTGCAGACGCTCGCGGCGCAAACGCTGTCGCAGAGCTTTGTAGTTCGACTGAAAATGGTTGCCCAATCCGAAGAGCCGGATCTCGGCAGCAGCGTCGCCGGCAGTCATGATCCAGTCGTAATACCAGGCCCGGCGATCGTCGGTGGTGGTGCGCTGGCGCCACTGATATTCCGCCAAGGCATAATGAACGACAACGTAGAACGCCGGCAGTGTGCTGAGCAGCAGCGCTAAAGTTAGCAGCGGCCCAAGTGGGATGAGGATGGCAGCTATCGCCACGAGCGTGATGCTGTTTTGCAACAGGGCTCCAAGGTTACCAAGCAAAGCGACAGGGCGGTAACGCGCTTCGATGCGCGCACGATGCAGGTGATCGTAGTAATCGGAAAGTTCGTACAACGCGAAGTCCGCCGTCACTGACTTTTCGTGAATTAACGATGTGATGTGGTCCTGTAACAACTCTGCCTGGACAGTCCGCACCCAATTGATCGCGTTTCGAACCAGTTCGCTCAGCAACAGCACGCCGCCGACCAGCAACAAAAGCAGCAGGACGTGCCGTACCTCCGGCCACTGAGCGCCATTACGCACTGATGTCAATATCCCGTCGACCACCAGCTTGGTGAGGTAAACGAAAGCCGCGGGCAATAGTCCCTGGATCACTAAAAGAATTACCCAACTGATGGTCCACGGACGCGCGACTTGCCATACTAGTGCCAGCGCGCGTGGCAAGTTGGGCAACTGCGCGAGCGCCTTGCGAAGTTTTGTGCTGAGAATCTGGCTTGAACTAAACATTCTTATTGTTGGAGCTTTAGCAGTTGGTGACGTGAAAGAGGTACACCGAAGAAGGTAGACTGTTTGAAACTTGCTTTCAAACTCTCCTCATTCTCGCCCGCAAAAAAATCTGTCTCCCACCGCCAAACATAGTCGCCCTGCACAAACCTCGCCGAGAGTCGTAGTTTAATGCGGTCTCCCTCACTGACCTCGATTGCTTCAGAGAATGGAAAGAAACCGATGCCATAGATCAGTTCCGGTCCTCTCGGATGGTTTGAGAAGCCAATGCCATCAACGAGATCGGAATCAAACCAGACAGCGACGCCGTGCGCCTTTCCTTTTCGTGCTGCCCGCCAGGTAATCTCTGCGCTTGCGTTGGGATTATCTACTTCGTAGTAATCGATAGTGGTCCAACAGATCGGTTCTGCGAGCAACTGCTGAGATTTAATGCGCGTCTTGCGCCAGGTATTGGTAACCCGACGTGTCCCAGAGGATAGATCCAGCTCGAATTTGTTGTGCTGCCAAGGGCCGATGAGCTCTTCGTATTGATCAGGCACTTCGACAGGCGCGGCCCATAGAATATCCCGATATGGAATAAGCACACCGCCACGAGCCAAAAGTCTCTCCCGAGCATCCTTGATCGCTGGAAGGTGTTGTTGAAACCAAGGCAAGACGCCACGCAGGTCTGAAATGATGATGGTCGCTGGCTCGGGAATGGTGATGTTGAACGATATGTCCTCGAAGAATTCAATCCGATCTGCAAAGCCGTTCGCCGCCGCAGCTTCACGCGCAAGACCAACCACGTTGTCCGGCTCAACGGCGTAAACACGTCGCGCGCCAAGCTTGCACGCGAGCAGCGCAAAAACGCCTGGGCCACTACCGAGATCCATCACCACCGAACCAGGTTTCACGGTACGGCGGAGCGCTGCCGCGTATGCATCCATGCGAGGACCATCCGCGAGCATCTGGCCGTAGAAGTGGAGGCTATACATGAGAGAGGCGCCAGGCCGTCTAAAAAAATCTCACGCAAAGGCGCGAAGAGGCAAAGAGTAGCTCAGAAAGCCTTGGCAGTTTTGCACCGCGTGAAACTTTCCTGGATCAGTTCATAATCGCTTAGGATTCGATCGCACAGTTCAGGAATCCGCAACGGATCGGCATGCGGCGTCACGCGTCGCAAGGGGACGTTGTTCAAGACCCGAGTCAGCAGTCCAAACTCGCGCGCCCGCATCTGTTTGTCCATAAGCTTGGTAGCGTAAGTATTTGCAACCACCGACATCAAACCTTCTGACTTGTCGAGAACGTCAACAAACGGTGCGGCCGGATCTTCACTACGCTCGTTGAGGTAATAGATCGCCGCCAGCGGCAACGACCTGTTCTCAAATTGATCATGTATATCCAGGTAACGCTTGTCCCAGTTTGGAGTGAGTTTGGGCAAATGAGTTTGGCTGCCGTACAGCACGTTTACTGACGCCGGCCATAGACGAATGCATGGATAACCAGGTCGCACTAAAAACTGATCTCGATGATCGTCCAGCGTCACAACATCCTCCGCGAGAATGCGGTAACCTCGATCGGAAAACGCCGCGGCAGTTGTCGACTTGCCAGATCCTGCCGGACCCAACAGTGCTATGGCTTGGTTTCCAATTGCGACAGCGCTGGCATGCAAGCAAACAATGCCGCGCAGCAGCATCGCAAAACCCATAACTGGGCCAAGAAGATATGTAGCAGTATCTTCGAGAGTTAGAGATGTCGGCCACACAGCCCAGATTTCGGTGCCGGCGCGGTCTAACACAAACTCTGTCTTATCTGCGTAGCAAAACCGGAAATACTTACCTTCCAGCAGGCGGAAAACTCGTAAGACGGGTTCTCCGACCTCATCTTTGTAGTCTGCGACGAATGAAGTTTCGACCTGAGTGGAACTTAATTCATGGAGCCACGACGGAAGCGAGCCGAACCAGATGCGGAGATCGTCTGCTGGTGGTGAAGAGGAAGGAACTCCAGGGATTCTTTTATTGGCTACAATTCCAAGGCCATAGATCGAGCACCGGTAAGGCATGACAGATTTAACAGAGTTTTCAGGATTAAGAGTGTACGGGTAGGAAAGCTTTGAGCGAATTGAAAAAGAGATCTTTCAATCCTATCCCTGGCGAAATCGATCGCGAATTAGGTACCAGTCTTAGGGCCGGCTGCCGCGCCGCCTCCTCCGTCCAAGTTGTTTTTTGGACCGACGTTTCTGGTGATCTCGCGAATGTTTCCGTAAACGATTACTTCCGGCTTGTGATATGGCTTCGTAACTTTCTGCTCATTCGCTTGTCCAGCGGGTTGTGGTTTACGTTCCATGCGTTGTCTCCGTTTTTAGGCGGTCTGGACTAATGAGGTCGTGGACGTGACGATACTGTTTACCTGTGTTTGCGATATTTCGGCGATCGACTGGCTTGGAGTTCGTAAGCCAATAGTTCAAAGCGAACACCCGGAGACTAGCCCAAACAGCGTCGGAAGTCTCTTCATCAGCAACTGATCGCCGGCGGTTCAAGTTAACAAAGTTCGGGAGCTGTGGGTTGACCTCAAATCTGTCGAGCCATCTTACACTAGCGCGGCGCACCAATTGAAGAGCAGGATCGCCTGCGAGCGGTGTTTTTTGTCGATTGAGTACGGCGGCCGGTAGGATGTCTTTCATCGCGATTCGCAGAATGTGCTTGTTCACACACCAGGGCACAGCTGGAATCGCTAGCAAGTATTCGACCAGTCGCAGATCGATATAGGGATGCCGCACCTCTAACGGTAATTTCGTTGCGCCCGGATCGTAACCTTCGAATAGCGCAGTCCACACTTTTGAGTTCAACGCCCGGATAGCTGATGGTCGTGTTTGTATAGGATCGACGGGGCTCGTCAGAGATTCTTTCCAGCGATCGTACAGATTAGTTCGGCTTGCAAACGATTCATCAAACCACTCCGGCAGGAGAGGCTCTGCAGGACGACGCCGAATCATCCGCCTGAGTTTCGATCTAATTTTGAAACGCGAGTTTCGCGGTTCGCTCATGAATGCATCCCCGTCATAGCCAGTGAATGCAATTGAGCCGTGACGCGCGCAGAGTCTCAAAAGATCATTAAACTGCCCGGTGAGTGGCGACAGGAGAAAGGGTTCCGGCTGATCCATGTCGCCGGGAACTTGTTCATCGAAGAGAGAATATCGATCGGCGTTTATGTGAGTAATCGCGATTCCAAGATGTTCAGCCGCCAACCTGGAATAGTGTCGCTCCTGGTCGGGAATTAAAGTGTCGTAAACAATAGTGAATGCGTGCAGCGCTGCATTGTCTTTGAGTTGTTTGCGAGCGATTGCGGCGAGGCTGGTTGAGTCGAGGCCACCGCTCATCGAAATGGCGAGGCAATCTGTGCGCAAACGATCCGCAATTGCACGCGACAGCAGTTCTGAAAAACGTTCCACGTACGACTGAGGGTCTCGGAAGCGCACGCCGGCGGACACTTCAGGTGTCCAATAGCGACGAATTTTGATAGCGCCGTTGGCGACAGTGAGACAGTGAGCAGGCGGCAACCGCTGAATATCTTTGAAGATTGTGGTCGAGAGGTCCTGGTTTAAACCAAATAGAAGATAGTCACCGATTGCGGCCTCATTCAGCGTGTCTGAGACTCTGGGATCGTGACGCAGGTCATTGAGTGTGCTACTGAATATGAAATCATTGGGAAGATGAGCAAAGAAAAACGGTTTTACGCCGAAATGATCGCGCGCAGCGAAGAGGCGCTGTAATCGACCGTCCCAAATTGCAAATGCGAAATCTCCAATTAAATGCTTGACGCAGTCCTCAGCCCACACGTCATAGGCATAGAGGATCAGTTCTGCATCGCTTGGGGATTGCTTTAGGGTGAGCTTGGATTTGAGCTTTTCGATCAACTCCTCGCGGCCATCGATGCGAGCATTAGCAGTGAGCCACAAATTCTCGCGACTTAACACGGATCACAGCTCCGATGCGTGGCTGATTTGCACTAAACCCTGTTCGATCAGATTTTCGATCAAGGCGATCAGATCGTGGCGCAGCACCTCGCCGTCGACGTCGTATTCGCTGAGCAGTCTTTTGTAGGCTGCGTCGATCGAATCAGAAGTGGTCAGGACCGACAGGAACCGCGTGCCAACGTCGTCGAGACCGAAGTAGCGTTCGCTATCGAGATTCAAAACTACCGATTCTTCCTGGATGTTGGAGATCAGAACGTCGTCTGGGACTTTCACGCGATCGGAAAATGAGACACTCATGGCGGGCATTCTAGCATGCGGAGGTTGCGCCGAAACTTGTTTCGGGGCAATCTCTGTCGCTGCAAGCAGTCGCGCATCCAAGGAGGCTAATCGTATGCGAGAAAGGATATTTAAGTCAGCCGATTGGCCACGGTACCGAGTTTTTAATTGACGAGCCAAACCGAAAAAGCGTGGATTCCTGATCTGTTGTTTTACGA
>DATBSH010000443.1:0-4642 GCA_036559885.1 Pyrinomonadaceae bacterium | reverse complement strand
ATTTATCTTTGGAACGAGGACAAGACTTTTTCGAAAACAACTACCTAAAGCCAAACCGTCGCTTCATCATGGGCACAATTGCTTACCAGTCGCCCGTGAAGCGCTGGACGTTTGAGTTCTGGGAAGGTGACACGATTTCTTCGGAGCAAATCAAGCTCGCTTTCGACCTAATCAACAAGTCCTTCTTCGAACCAGTGGCGTTCAAGCCGAATTCACTGAGACAGGATGAGGCGTCTGCCAGGCTAGCAGGACTGTCGCGTATCTTGCAGAGTGATATCGCGAAAGAACAAGAGTACCAGCCGCTAAATGTTGCGCGCGGCCTGGGACGCATCCATATCATTCCGAAGTTGGACGAACACATTGAGATTGGTTTCAACGAAATCCTTGTTCTGAATGAAGTGCCGATTCAACTCCCGCCGGTTGCCGGAGTCATTGTCACCAAGCCTTCAACCCCGCTATCTCATATCAACCTTCTACTCAAGGGTTGGGGCGTGCCTAATGCTTATATCAAGAACGCGCAGGAGCTCTTGAAGGAGTATGACGGCTGGTGGGTGAGTTTCGAGACGCTGCGCGACCATTACACGATCAAGCGTGCCGATATAAAGCAGCTCGATGAGTATCAGAAGCGCCTCAAGGAGCGCATCGGCGTGATGACGCCACGCTCCGACCTGTCGGTCACTCGCTTAGCCAGTTTGCGCGCGCAGCGAGCGAAAGATGTGATCGCGTATGGCGGGAAATCGGCAAACCTGGGGGAGATAATGCACGCCCGAGTTCACGGCATCATCGTTCCAGCGGGCTTCACGATCCCTTTCTTCTACTACGATCAATTTCTAAGGGAGAACAAGCTGGATGATGCAATTTTCGAGATGCTCAACAACCAGAAGTTTGTGCATGACCCTGCGTACCGTCGCCAATATCTGGCGAAAATGCGTGAACGCATTCAACAAGCTCGGATGAACACCGCTCTTCGCAACGACGTGTTGCGCCGCACACATGCAGAGTTTGCGGGCAAGGGACTATTTGCTCGCAGCTCTTCAAACTCTGAGGACTTGCCTAACTTCAGCGGTGCGGGACTCCACTCCAGTGTGCCGAATGTCAAAGGGGATGAGTCACTCATCGAAGCGATCAAGACCGTCTGGGCGAGTCTGTGGAACTTCGAAGCGTACGAAGCCCGAGAGCGTGCCAATGTGGACCACTCGAAGGTTTACATGGCCGTCTTGATCCAGGAGGGCATCAACGCCGACAGCGCGGGTGTCATGATCACAGCCGATCCCTATGACCGCGAAGATAAAGACGCCATCTACATCAGTGCCAAGCGGGGCTTGGGTATAAAGGTGGTTGAAGGTAAGAAGATTGCCGAACAGATTATCTTCCGCCAGCAAGCTAACGCTGTGCAGGTCCTTACCAGATCAGCGGAAGACAGCTTGCTAACTTTCGATGAAAACGGCGGCATCAAGGAGATCCCGATCACAGGCGAGCGTACGGTGTTGACGGACGAAATGGTCCGCAAGCTTGTCCGCACCGCGCGAAGCATTAAACGTGCGTTCGGAGAACGCGATCAAGACATCGAATGGATCTACATGCGAGGACAGCTATACATCGTGCAATCACGCCCATTTATCGCGGGCGCTCCGAGCGCTTAAGGGCGTGTTCGAAGAGTCACCGCTGAGAGAACTAGACCATTCCTGAAGGATCGAGTTGGTTGAGTGACAGATACAGACAAAGACGAGTTGTTACTTGAAAAAGCAAGGAGTGGCAATCAGGACGCCTTTCTGCTGTTGTTTCAGCGACACCGGAGTCCGCTCTTTCGCTTCCTGTACCGGCTTCTTGGGTCGGCTGAGATTGCTGAAGATATTGCGCATGACTGCTTCCTGAGCTTGATCAGAGCTTCCGAAAAGTCATCGTCCTCCGCGCAGGCCTCATTGCGAACTCGTCTTTATTCGACCGCGCGGACAAGAGCGATGGAATACCTGGAAAACTCGAATGTCATGGAGGTTGAGGCGACTCAAGACGAGTCAGATAACCAGGCACACGGCGGAAAGTTAGTTTCAGAAGTAGCAGAAGGCATCGCCAGTCTTCCAGCTCTCGAACGTGAGGCCCTAATACTTTCGGAATACGAAGGACTGGAATTGGACGAGATCGCAGCCATCGTTGGCGCAGATGTGAGAACAGTGGCTGAGAGACGAGAAAGCGCGCACCAACGGCTTCGAAACGTTCTTGCAAACCATCTATCCGGTAACCAGTGAATGTAGGTCGTCCAGGATATTTACCATGAGATCACGCTTTGGGCAATTTCACCAATCAATGTCCTTGCTTGTTCTTGGCGCACTCCTTAGCTTAAGCCCACCTTCGTTGTTGAAAGCTCAGCCTAATACCCGCGATCCTTCAATTAATAGGTTTCGGGCTTTTCAGACGTCGCGGGTTGTCTTATCGGCCGCAACAGGCGGTCAGGTAAGGGATGAAGTACCAATAGTCGTCAATACCGACCTCGTTACATTGAACGTCAGCGTCGTTGATAGATCCGGCCACTTGGTCACAGGGCTCGACAAACGCGCATTCTCAATTCTCGACAACAAGTCACCGCAGGAGATTGTGTTCTTCAGCGATGCAGACGCGCCAGTAAGCGTCAGCATTGTTTTCGATTTGTCTGAATCGATGAGTGGCGAGAAGATCAAACTTGCGCGCGCGGCCCTGGCGCACTTCATCGAGACAAGTCTTAATAGTGATGAGTACACACTGATTGTGTTCAGCGAGAGTCCGCAGGTATTACTGGATCGAACACGCGATGGCAAAGCGATGATCGACAGATTGTCCGCAGCAGTGCCTCATGGAACGACCGCGCTCTATGACGCCTGCTATCTGGGTGTAGAAAGGCTTACGGGAGGGACTTATCCCAAGCGCGTGCTGTTACTCATCAGCGACGGTCAGGATAACAACTCTCATTACAATTTTGACGAAGTACGCAGTCTGCTGCGTGAGTCAGACGTGGTGTTCTATTCGATCGGTATTGCTGATCCGATCCAACTTACCGGGAAGGCTGGAGCGAGGGTGCGTTACGCCTTGGAAGGATTGGCGGAGATTACTGGCGGCAAAGCCTTCTTCCCGTCGAATGAAGCGCAGATGGATGAGATTTTTGAACGAATCGCTCTTGAGTTGCGGCGCCAGTATTCCATAGGCTACCGCCCTCAAAACTTTGCTGGTGATGCGAAATGGCATCGCATTAGAGTTAGGGTTAATCCGCCGAACGGAACCGCGCATCTATCCGTGCGCAGCAGAGCAGGCTACTACGCCCCAGCCGGTCTTAGATGAGATTTGGGATTTCCCTTTGGTGCACCTATACCAACGTATAATGGTTTTTGGCCGCTAACCCTGCTAATTAGACAGGGACAATCAAAAATAGAAGTTTGGATAGGGCAGTCTCCCTCTTGTCCTGCTATTCGCACACGTAAGCTTACCCAGGGGACCAGCGTAGATGTTCTACCGAAGATTCGCGTACATCTTCATTAGACTTCTCGCGTCTTTATTGTTAGCAGGTACAGTGAGACGCCAACTAGATGCAACGCGACGTTCGGCTTTTTGCGCATTCGCTTTAGCGTTGCTTGCAAGTTTGGTGATATGTAGCTCGCCAGCCACAGCAAGCGCTCAGGACAAGCCTCAGGAAATCCCAGCAAAACCAACCGCATCCCCGACACCATCTAAGCCCGGAACTGAACTCGAAGGACCTGTCATCGTCAATACGGATCTGATCACCTTGACCGTTACGGTAACCGATACCTACGGCCGATACGTCTCAGGACTGAACAAGAAGGCTTTCACTATTTTTGACGAGAAGCAGCCTCAGGAAATCACATTCTTCAGCGACGATGACGCTCCTGTTTCTGTGGGGGTTCTGTTTGATGTTTCGGGTTCGATGAGTGGTGACAAGGTGAAAAGGGCCCGAGATGCGCTGGCCAAGTTTATCCAAACCAGCCACAACCTCGACGAGTACTTCTTGATCGGGTTCAACAACCGGGCGCAGTTACTGATCGACAAGACTCGCGATGGAAATGCCGTACTCGACAAAATGACATTTGTGCAAACCCACGGCAACACCGCTCTTTACGATGCATGCTATCTCGGCGTCGAAAAGGTGCAGCGCGGTGCACATCCAAAAAGGGCCCTGCTGCTAATTAGCGATGGACAGGACAACAACTCTCGTTACACCTTTAATGACCTGCGGCGGCTATTGAAAGAATCTGACGTGACTTTGTATGGAGTGGGAATTCTCAGCGGAAGTGATGCAGGTAGCTCTCTGGGCATGGAGGGGCAAGGCGTTTTGGATGAACTTGCCGGGGTTTCGGGAGGCAAGGCATTTTTCCCTCGCTCAAACGCTGAAATGGATGACATCTTTGAGCAGATCGCGCTGGAACTGAGACACCAATACTCAATTGGCTACAAACCTCCCAATTTCATCAGCAACGGCAAGTGGCGCAAGGTCAAAGTGAAGGTCAATCCGCCACGCGGCCTGCCTCGACTTTTCGTTCGATCGAAGGAAGGCTATTACGCCTTGCCGAATCAAAATTAGCGGGGCACTTCGTTTTTTTGTATCACTCGAGAGGCTACTTTGTTAATGAGGAGATCCAAGAACCGATCGATATCTGAC
>DATBSH010000442.1:0-3263 GCA_036559885.1 Pyrinomonadaceae bacterium | reverse complement strand
AGTTTCGTGTTTAGTTCGTGTGACTTCGTGGATCGTTCCTTTTGTCCAGAAAACTAAAGACGATCCACGAAGTCACACTAACCAACACGAACCAAAACACTCCTGCCTCGAGCTAGATCCGACTTTTGAGGCAAAGCCCATGTGAATCTTCATGAACTGATGATTCAATACCCATTCGGCGTTCACTGTATTGTCTGCAGTTCGTCCGGGAAACTTCAATTTCCATTCACCAGCAAGATTATCCAGTAAGTGGTCCTGAAAACGGACGCCGGGCCATCACGCCGAATCAATCAACGTCCTTTTCTTGAGTAGGTTATGAGGTGAAGTAAGACTCCGATTGCAGTTGCGAAGATACCGTACGGAGCAATAGACGTATGGTCCACACCGCGTGGTGGCTCATAAAAGAAACCTGTCAGCAAAAACACTGGAGCCACTATGATCAAAACCGATCCGACGATCTGGAACGTTCGGCGCCAGCCGCTGGCGGCGTATTGGACATACAAGCCCAGACTGATGTTTACCAATGCGTTCAGGAGTAGGTAAATGTGGCGACTGCGATAAAGTAATCGGGCTCCATCCGGCAGTAGTCGATTGTGAACGTATTCCATGTATTGTCCTGTCAGCAGAAACAAAAAGACCAGGACAAGGCCGAAAATGAGATGGAGCTTCTTCATTTAGACTTTGCGCGTCGGGTGCCTGGGATCGCGACGCGCATAATCGGTTGGGATCGAGAAACAGGCTGAAACGTGAGGGCAAGTTTTTTCGTTTTTTGAGGCATGCGGTTGCGCATGATAGCAAATCTGTGATGGCGTTGAGATAAGCGTCATCGGCGATCTTTAAAGAGACCAACTTCTCATTCACCCCAAGCTTTAGCTTGGGGTTGGCGGTGACTTTAGAGACAAGTGAACCGTTTCAACGGTTTACATATCGTACTGCGGACCCGGTGCAAAACCGTTGAAACGGTTCCCTCAGATTAATGGTAACGCTTGTCCCCAGGCTGAAGCCCGGGGTGAATGAGAAGTCCATTTTTGGGAATCTGACGCGGGTATCTCTGCGTGCGGTAATGTTCACGACCTTCCAATTCGCGAAATGAGGAGCCAAAAAGCGAGAAACGATCCGGATACGGATATTGGCGGGCGGGCGCGAAATTTTCCTGACACCAGCCGCTCGGCGATCATTGCCGCGCGCAGCGCTGATCCACAACTGCGTCAGCGAGCGTTTGCCGCGATCCTCGATAGTTATTGGAAACCCGTATACAAGTACATACGAATCAAATGGCGGACTGACAACGAGGATGCGAAAGATTTGACACAAGGATTTTTCAGCAGCGCCTTCGAAAAGAATTACGTTGGTGACTACAATCCTGCGAAGGCCAGCTTCCAGACCTTCCTGCGAACGTGTGTTGACCGATACGTAGCGAATCAACGCAAGGCCGAACGCCGTCTCAAAAGAGGCGGTGGACTGGACCACCTCTCTCTGGATTTCGATCACGCTGAAAGCGAGCTAGTGCAACACCCTCCTGCACCAGATTTAAGTCCTGAGCAGTACTTTGAGCGGGAATGGACACGCAACCTGTTTACCCAGGCCGTCGACTCGATGCGGGTTCATTGCGCAAGTTCCGGCAACTCCATCAGATTTCTTCTGTTCGAGAAATACGACCTTGAAGGTTCATCAAATACCGTTTCGTACAGTTCTTTAGCCGCGGAATTTGGACTGACCAGCGTAACCGTTACTAATCAGCTTGCCGCGGCTAGACGCGAATTCAGAAAGATATTGTTGAGCAAATTGCGTGAAACTACAGTTAGCGACGACGAGTTTCGCAATCAGGCGCGACAACTCTTGGGAATTGAAGTGAAATGAAGTGGATTTCTGATTCAAGACTCGAGCACTTACGGAGCGTTGCCTCGCAGCCTGACTTCCGTGCAACCAAGTACGAGATCGTAAGGGAGCTCGCAACCGGAGGGATGGGCACTGTTTACCTTGCAGAAGATCGACAGCTAATGCGAGAGGTAGCCATCAAAGTGCTCAACGCTTCAGCAGCAGACGACGACAGTCACCGCCGCATGTTGCGCGAAGCGCACGTCATAGCACGACTTGAACATCCTGGAATCGTTCCAGTGCACGATGTGGGAACGTTACCCGATGGTCGCATCTACTACGCGATGAAATATGTGCGTGGGCAACGGCTGGACGAATACGTTCGGGAAGTCGGATCGATCCAGGAACGTCTGCGGAAGTTTCAGTCGGTGTGTGACGCGGTAGCTTTTGCACATTCACACGGAGTTGTGCATCGGGATCTCAAGCCACAGAACATCATGATTGGTTCGTTCGGAGAGGTCCTCGTGCTCGACTGGGGCGTGGCGAAGATCAGTAACAACGCTGATGCCTCTGAAGCAGAAACTCTAAAGGTATCGCCGCGGCAACGGCCATCGGAAATAGATGAGACAACAACTCAGGGCACAGTAATTGGAACGCGCAACTACATGTCGCCCGAACAGGCTCGCGGAGAAACGTCGCTGGTTGACGAGCGCTCCGATGTGTTTTCGCTTGGCGTAGTTCTTTACTTCTTGCTTACTAATGAACCTGTACCAGTTCAGATTGGCGGAGGCTTTCGCAAACCGCGACAGTTCGACTCTCGCATTAGTAAGCAAGCCGAAGCCGTCTGTTTGCAGGCCATGGCGGAAGATCGCTCCTCAAGATATGCGACCGCCAAAGAGTTGTCCGCAGACGTGGGCAGGCTGCTCGATGGCGACTCTGTATCCGCTTATCGGGAACGTGCCGCTGAAAAGATCGTTCGCTGGGTGGGAAAGAACCGGTTTCTTGTTCTACTGGTGCTCTCGTATCTGTTAATGAGAATTATTTTGCTTCTGTCGTCCGGGCGTTAAAGATTTTTCCGGAAACGTTTAATAGAAGAAGTAGAAGTAGGCCAATGGTCGTCGTTTGGGAAACCACCGACTTTAAGTCGGCGGAGGATCAGTTTTAACCTAGAAACGCACCAGAAAGATCTCAGCGCGCGAAGCGCGAAGGAATGTGGGGACATTAGTGTAGGTTGAATTTGAAGCACCACCGACATGAAGAGAGTGTGTAAAAACTCAACTTCTCATTCTCCCCAGGCTTCAGCCTGGGGTCAGACGAAGTTTCATGAAGCGCTAACCGTTTCAACGGTTTTCCACGACCAGCCGAATTGCCGGAGTTTGGGAAACCGTTAAAACGGTTATCCGAAATTAGCCTAACACTGATCCCCAGGCTGAAGCCTGGGGAGA
>DATBSH010000441.1:0-4058 GCA_036559885.1 Pyrinomonadaceae bacterium | reverse complement strand
TGACACCGGAAAGGTCTTGGTTCTCGGTTGGGGTTCGACCTACGGGTCAATCAGCTCAGCAGTTGAGAAGATGCAGCGCGAAGGCAAGAGCGTTTCAGCCGCGCATCTCCGTTATCTCAATCCTTTTCCAAAGAATCTTGGTGACGTACTTCGCGGATTCGAAACTGTAATTGTCCCTGAAATGAACCTGGGCCAGCTTTGTACGATGATTCGAGCAAGATATCTGATTGATGCTGTGGCGTTCTCGAAAGTGAAAGGAAGACCATTCCAGATTCGAGAGATTGTCAGGAAGGTTGAAGAGTATTTGTAACCTCACCGACATTTTTTAAATAGTTAGTCAGGAGAGCGAATGAGTACACAAAGTAACGGACACGGTGGGAACGGAAACGGAAACATCCCAGTTGGCGAAGCTGTCTCCGCTGAAAGCGAAGGCGGATCGGTAGCGGGTCGGATTGCGCCGCCGCCGGGTCAGCTGAAGAAAGCAGATTTCATTTCAGACCAGGAAGTGCGTTGGTGCCCCGGTTGCGGTGACTACGCCATTCTCAATAATGTGCAGAAGGTGATGCCCGAACTGGGCGTGCCTCGCGAGAAGACGGTGTTCGTTTCTGGTATCGGCTGCTCGTCGCGTTTTCCCTATTACATGAACACTTATGGGTTCCACAGTATTCACGGACGCGCTCCCGCGATCGCGACCGGAATCAAGTGCGCGAACCCTGAGCTAAGTGTCTGGGTGATCACGGGTGATGGTGATGCATTGTCAATCGGCGGCAATCATTTCATGCACGCGATTCGGCGCAACCTCGATATCAACTACATCCTATTCAATAACCGCATCTATGGTTTGACAAAAGGACAATACAGCCCGACCTCTGAGTTTGGAAAGAAAACAAAGTCTACGCCCTTGGGCACGATTGATTATCCTGTCAACCCGTTGTCGTTGGCGATTGCCAGCGAATCGACATTTGTGGCGCGGTCGATTGATATAGACGTGAAGCATCTCGGTAGCGTGGTGGAGGCTGCGGCAAAGCACAAAGGCATCTCCTTCATTGAGGTCTATCAAAACTGCAACATTTTCAACGACGGAGCATTCGACTATTTTGCCGAGCGAACGGTTCGTTCCGATCGTGTTCTCTATCTTGAGCACGGCAAGCCGATGATCTTCGGGAAGGATCGCAACAAGGGAATCCGCATGAACGGTGCGCATCCGGAAGTTGTCACGATCGGGGAAAACGGCATCACCGAAAATGATTTACTGGTGCATGATATCTATCTCAAAGATCCGTCGGTAGCGTTCATGCTTGCGCGGATGGAGCAGCCTGATTTTCCGCAGCCGGTTGGAATCTTCCGCGCGGTCGAGCGTGCAACCTATGAAGACATGATGGACCAGCAAATCGACGCAGCTATCGCAAAGGCGGGGCCCGGCAACCTCGAAAAACTCATCAACAGTGGAGACACCTGGGTAGTAGAGTAAGTTCCTGGGAGTTGCGCTTGTTAACCGCGGCGGATGGGAGTATTCCGCCGCGGTTTTCATTTGGGAACCTTTTAAAGCGTATTCACTCATCTGTTCTGGGAAGGTTTACGTTCCAAGCGAAAATTTCGCTGCTAGACTGCGGAAATGGCGCATTGCGTTGTTTCCTACGTCGACACTGAAGGCTTACGACACACAGTTGAAGTTGAAGCGGAGAGTCTTTATGAGGCGGCGGTGCTGGCTTTGAGACTTTTCAAGCAGCACGACTGCGAGCCGGGAGCGCTCAGCACGCTTGAGGTTGAGATTCAGACTTCGATAAAGCACACGGTCACGCCAAAGAAAATCCATTCCTGGTTGAACGGTGGTGCGCGCACGCCGAAGGAAGCAGCCAGTAAGGAGCGACTTCGTGCATTGCTGGTAACAGGCTGAAGTTTATCCATGCCGCCGTTACAGTTTTCTAGGAAACGCGCACTGCACTGTCGAACGCATCACAGGCATTGTCTTAATCAGTACCGTTGGAAAACCTGCGAGTTGAGGACGTTATCTAGTGATCTCCCCGCCCTGCCTTGCGCCTCAAGCCAGCACTTCTGGGCGAACTGCCTCAAGACGCAAAGCTGGCGAAGGCCGCCGGGGTGAGGTCCCAAATCCGATCTCGGACCAAGACGATCCGCAGTTGAATTTGCCCCCTCTCTCAACTGGATCGGAATAAGCGCCATCGGCGAGAGAAACTCGCTTTCTTGCCATTTACCAGACTTGCCCATACAATCTCGCGGTCTGACAAAGGCATGCAGCGCTTGGCGACTTTGCGGACTATACTCACGCTACAAACGCAAGTCCTTAGAACGCTCTCAAATACTTATTAACCCGTTCTCAGGAACTTTATGCCTCATAGCACTACCTTCTGCTACGAATTTGAACACCACCGACTTGACGTGGCGCAACGGGTCCTAACGCGCGAGGGACAGTCGATTCCGCTCACACCAAAAGCAACGGATGTTCTGCTGCTGCTCTTACAAAATGCCGGACAGCTAGTTGAGAAAGATCAGCTGATTAATCAGGTCTGGCCCGATGCATTCGTTGAGGAAGCGAATCTGACGCAGAATATTTTTCAGCTCCGACGCGCGTTAAGAGACGATGGAAGTGGTCCAAAGTACATTGAAACTGTCGCCCGGCGCGGTTATCGATTTGTCGCTCCCGTTAGAAGAGTGGCGCTGGAAATGGCCCAAGATCAGGAGACGGTAAGCACCGACCTCCGCCGCAGCGCGCTGCCAATTCTTGCAGTGCTTCCCTTCTGTAATGCGACCGGCAATATTGATCTGCAGTACCTGGCAGAAGGGATTCCAGAAAGCATCATAAACAGTCTTTCGAGTCTGTCGCAGCTACGCGTAATCTCGCGAAGTAGCGCGTTTCGTTACAAGAACCGCGAGGTGGATCCACAGACGGCAGGTCAAAAGTTGGGCGCGGATGTCCTGCTGATTGGGACGATTTCAGGACGCGAGTCTTCGTTAGCAGTTTCTGTTGAACTGGTTGGCGTTGATAACGCGTGGCAGCTCTGGGGTCAAACGTTCAAAGTTGATTCAGAGAACATTTTTGAGGTGCAGGATCAGATCACCAGGCAGATCTCCAGGGTGTTGAGCTTGCCGCTATCGCACGAGGACGAGAAGCGGGTCGCAAAGCGATACACGGAAAACCCGTTGGCGTATCAGGCGTATCTGGAGGGACGATTTCACTGGAGCCGCTACACCAAGAGTGGAATCGAAAAGGCGATCGTGCATTTCGATCGAGCGATTGATTTGGATCCAAATTATGCCCTGGCGTATGCAGGCATCGTCGACTGTTATCTGCGATTGGCGACCAACTATCTGCCGCCTGAGGATCCATCCCAGTTGCCAGGTGAAGTTGACGTCGATCCAGACGCAAGTGAGGAATTACATTCGTCGCGTGATATTGACATGGACGTGACAGAGCAGCTGACTCAGGAGAAGGTCAAGCTGCGACACGAGTGGGACTGGAAAGGCGCTGAAAGAGAGTTAAGACGTGCAAACGAACTGAGAACCGACTACCCCGCCGCCCACCAATGGCACGCGGCTTTGGTATTTTCCCGAGACTTATTTTATCGATGCACAGATCAGTTGGAACGCCTTGGCGGGTCATTCGCACCAGTTAATTCACTCCCACCATCAAGAATGGCACAACAGATTGCTTCACTTGAATTGACTACTAGTGAACGCGTGCAGGTGTTTTGCGCAGTGGCGCGGGAACAGATTGATTCCGGTAATTATGACGGAGCTTGCCAAGTTCTACATCAGTGGTGGAGTTGGGGGAAGTGGCCTAGCTTTGTTGGGCTTAAGCCTGAATCATGTGCAGACTTGTTATTTACCACCGGCAGACTCGCAGGTTGCGTAGCAAGCGCTCGACAAATTGCTCAAGGTCAAAAACACGGGGAGGCGCTGTTAAATGGCGCCATAGCCCTTTTCGAGAGCGTTGGCGCACATGGACGTGTAGCAGAGGCGAAGATCGAACTCGCCCTTTGCTATTACCGCCAAGGTCTGTTTGATCTAGGTCGATCGACTTTTGTGACTACATTGTC
>DATBSH010000440.1:0-7333 GCA_036559885.1 Pyrinomonadaceae bacterium | reverse complement strand
CTCGAACTCAAATCCGCCTCTCAGGAGCGCTGTAGTCGCTTGGACCAACTGGAATTGGTTTTGTGACACCGGTGGCGATTTCTCGTGCACTTGAAGTTCCGCGCTTCCGCAAACTGAGCTCAACGACGCCTGGCATCACATAGAAAACCACCACCGAGCTAAGAATAAAGCCGGTGACGAAGCGTGTTGTGTGAGTGTTCTCCCAAATGCCGAGAAAAGTCAGCAAAAAGTCGATTACCAATGGAATCGCCGCCGCTATCAACCACTTCCGCGGAGGTGTGTGAACTAGACGTAGTGATCTCACTAATGGATACAGAAGAAGCATCAGCATGGCACCGAAGTAGATGCCGGTGCACCGTGAACACACCGCGAGTTTATGTCCGTTGATGAAAAAGGATCGCTCCGGAATTTGATGACAGACGAAACTAAAGGAGTGGTAGATGTTTTGTGCAGCAGTCGTGTGACCGTCAGCCGCAAGCAGCGGAGCCGCGAGGATCAGCGAAACAACGAACAAGGTGCCTACTGTAACTATCAGCCATCCAAACAGAGGACGACGAATGGCCGCGGTTTGTGGAAAGTATTGATCTGCCGAAAGTGGCATGGCGTGTTTTTAGGAGAATTCTAATGGACAGAGGGGATGGCCCTTTGGTTCAGCGACGGCCTTTCATGAATAGTTGCGTCTCAACGTTCGCATGGAGATTCAGCGTTAATAAGTTGACCACATCACCTCAAAACCTGATAACCGTATCAGGCCCACCTTCGATATGAAGTGTATCGACGAAACGAATGTGCCGTGATTCAGTTGTCATCACCACCGAGTGCGTCCGCTTTCCTGATCCAAAGAAACGGACTCCTTTCAACAGCGCACCATCAGTCACACCAGTCGCGGCAAAGATGATTTTCTTTCCGGGCGCCAGATCGTCAGTGTCATAAACTGTATTCGGATCACGTATTCCCATCGTCGCCAGTCGGGCCATCACTTCATCTTTCGCCGGCACCTTGTTCTTATCAACCCCCAGTCGATCAGGATCAAAAACAAGCCGAGCTTGAATTTCTCCATTCAAACACTTCATCGCGGCCGCCGTAATCACACCCTCAGGCGCTCCGCCAATTCCCATTAGAGCGTGAATGTTTGTGCCCGCAACTGCTGCCGAGATTCCAGCAGACAAATCGCCGTCAGAGATAAGTCTGATCCGCGCACCGGCTTCTCGCACGTCAGCAATAAGTTTCTTATGACGTGAACGATCGAGAACAATCACCGTTAAGTCTTCAATATCGCGCCCCAATCTGCGCGCGATGTTCTTCAAGTTGTCTTTTACGGGAGCGTCGATATCTACGACACCACGTGAAGATGGCCCGACAACAATCTTGTCCATGTAGATGTCAGGAGCGTTCAGCAAACCACCTCGTTCGGCTGCCGCCAAAACGGCGATTGCGTTATTCGCACCGAGCGCACAAAGGTTCGTGCCTTCAAGTGGGTCAACGGCAATATCGACTTCGGGACAGGAATCGGCCATCTCCTCGCCTACACCAAACCCTCCGCCTACTTCTTCACCGATGTAAAGCATTGGCGCTTCGTCCCGTTCGCCCTCGCCAATCACAACCCTGCCACGCATCGGTACCGTATCCATGACCTCTCGCATGGCTTCTACTGCGACGTGGTCTGAATACTTGCGATCGCCTTGCCCCATAGTCCGGGCAGCAGCGATCGCCGCCGCCTCGCATACTCGCAAGAAATCCAAAGACAGCTCGCGCTCTGTCCTCAACTCATGACCCATATGATTGACTCTCCTGATTCCGGAATAATTTAGCTGTGCGGCACTGACAGGCGTTCGGTGCTCACAGTGTGGGGAAATGCTTGGCCATACTAGCAGAGCGGCCGTCAATTTTGCACAGACCGGCGGGTGATCGCCGGGATCCCTCATCCCTCATCCTTCATCATTCATCCTTCATCGCTCCGCGCAGCCACTATCGACAATAAATAGTCGTTTGCGGCAAGACTCTGTTGTTGAATTCACATCCTTCCAGGATTAGATTTCACCTCCGGAAAAATCGGGATCAGGAAATCCGAAGCGGCGCAGGAATGCGCGGTTGTGCGCTCGGTGACATGGTAGAAGAGTTTCTCCCACTTTCCCGTGAGCTTTTTGCCTGGCTATCGTCGGAATATCTAGTAGACAAAACCACAGAGAGAGCGATAATCTCGCCGCGCCCCGCAAAATCACTATTCAACTTTGTTGCGAAGCCTCAAGGTTCCTTCAGTGAAGATCCATCTTCGCGTCCAGGTCCTCATCACTTATGGATCGAAGAATAGAAGTCGTCATTTCGCGTATGGAAGATCACCCGGCGAAGGCGTGGGAAACGTCGGAACTGGCTGACCTCGTGAATCTCTCCGCATCTCGACTGCGTCACCTTTTCAAGCAGGAAACGGGCACCACTCCAGCCCAATATCTGAAAACGATCCGGCTGCGCCATGCTGCTATCTTGCTGCGAACCACTTTCATGTCGATTAAAGAGATCGCCATGAGCGTCGGTCTTACGACTGCCAGTTATTTCGTGCGCGAATTCCGAAAATCCTACGGCATGACGCCGACAGCATTCCGAAACTCCGTTGCCAGGTTCACGGCTAGAGACCACAAACGAAGAAAATGACAGCCAGCTATCTACGTCATGAATTAGCCGTTTTAGACAACATTATTCTGTTGACGAACGACACTACTTGGTCTAGCCTTCGTCGCACATCTCCACCAAGTTGAAAGTAAATGGCAGCACCTAAGATCGGTGTTGATACTCGGTGTCACCTCACCGGGAATGGAAGAGATGCACTCACAATCCTCATTGATACGCATTGAATTTGCAGCTCACGGAAACGGACTGTCCAGCTCCCGCGCAAGAATCTTCCTTCCACAGTTGATCGCTATTCTCTTTTTACAGTGGCTGATGGTCGGTTGGGTCTGTGGCCAGGAATCTGATCGAGTAGTTGCTACAGTTAATGGTGCGCCAATAACGCTGCGTGATGTTGATGCGACGGCGATTAACAAGATATTTCCGCTGCAGCAGCAAATATTCGCGCTGCGGAAAGCCGCGCTCGAAAATTTGATTTCGCGCAGGGTTTTGGAAACTCAAGCCGCGCGCAAGAATCTTTCCGTCGAGGATCTAATAAGTCAGCTACTTGGACCACCAGTTACAGTTGCGGCGACTCAGGTCGAAGAGCTCTATACGGATAATCTCTCTGCGTTCGCCTCAATGAGTGCTGACGAAGCAAGGCAAAAGCTGCGACTGGACCTCGAGACACAGGCCCGTCTAAAACGATACCGCGAACAATTACTAGAGCTTCGCAAGGCAGTTCAGCTGGAGTCGTTTCTCGAGGAACCACGTTTACCCGTCCCTTCGGCGCCGCCGTTCAGCTCTATTGGTCCAGCTAATGCGAAAGTGGTGATTACAGAGTTTTCTGACTTCCAATGTCCGTATTGTAGAGAGGTTCAATCTACCATTAAGCAGGTGCTGCGACAGTTTGGGAATAACGTTCGACTTGATTTCAAAAACCTACCGCTTGAACAACACGCCTTCGCGACTGTGTCGGCACAGGCAGCCTATTGCAGCGGCAAGCAAGGACGGTTTTGGGAATACCACGATGCACTATTTGCCGCTGACGGCATATCGAGAGACAGCTTGGATGTCTTTGCAGTCCGCTCAGGATTGAACGTCATGCTGTTTCAAGATTGTTTGGCGTCAACGGAAAGTCGACTTGCCGTCACTGCTGACATCCAGGAAGCAAGAAGATTAGGGATCGATAGCACACCCACCTTTCTCATTAACGGCAAACTACTTCGCGGTGCGGCAAACTTTGATCAATTCAAGTCGATCATTGAGCACGACTTGAAGGCGATGCGAAGTCGTTCAGCCGCTCAACAAAGATGACGAGTCGAAGAAAGGACTACAAGATGAACAAGCAAACTTTAATCCTTCTCCTCACAACTGTGTTCTGCTTCGTCCTTGTGGGCATAACACACGACACGATTGGGCAACAACTTCGAACATCGCAAAAGGAACGCGGTTCAGTGTCGCAACCAAAGACTCGTTTCAGCTCGGCTGAAGAACAAGCTGTCAGAGCCGTGTACGATAAACTCACTGCCTTGAACCGCGCCTCTCAGAACCGAGCAATCAACGACGCCGAACTGGATGGCCAACAGGTCCTGAAATTCGAGCTATCTAATTTTCATGCTGGGCCTATCGGAGAGATTCTTTCGAAACCACACAACGAATTCGTAACAGGGATTGCCGGTGAGCTTATTAATTTGATTCGGTCAGTTAGTGTGCATAACAAGGGCCCAGAGCAAATTGCTTTCAAGGCGGAATGGGCTGAGGGACAGTATGCGTCTGCATATGAACCCCAATGGACAGTCGCCCAAATTTTTTCGTTCTATCCGGATGAGTATTACAACGTTGGGTCTTACGTATCGTACGAGGTGACTGTGACGCTCCAGGGCAGGGCCAGGCACTATAGGGCACTGGCACTTTTCAACAAGTCTGGCAGCGGCAACGGCTCGTCTGGTCTGCTTTTCTGGGACTTCGTTGTTGGCCAGAGTGGTTGGTTGAATACGCTGATGAACGAGAAACGGCCTGCGAAAGAACCGACGCCGGCTTCGTCGCCAGATCAATTTGAATGGACGCAATACGAAGCGTTGTCGACATCAGTCCAGGCGGAAACGTTCACGGAAGCCGCAGGTAATACGGAACCGTCAAACATCGCTTCATCGGAGTCGGATACGGGAACAATCACGGAGAGTACTGTGCCGGGGCTGGGCATAATCGTTCGTAAAACGACCGAAAATACGGCGGAGCATGCGTCCGGGCAACATGGTGAAAGAGTCGGATTTCAGGGCAACTGCACTTCACAGGTGGGCGGAGAGCAGCTGTGTAACGTGGAGATAACTGATACCGACACATATGAGCGCGGAACGCTTGTCAGCTTCTTCATCGGCCATCGGTCGATTATCGATCAAAAAGAGGAAACCGCAACCGGTCCACTTAACAATACGATTACTTGCTGGGCGGCGAGAGGGATGGCCGTTTCGACTTGTTTCTTTGGCGCGTGCACAGTGAGCGGTGGCCTCTCGGGTGGAGGTGCTTCCGTAAAAATGATTGGAGGTAATTTATGGAATGGGCAGTTGGCCCACCTGCACCAATGCAGACTGCCCGGCAGTGGACCTGGCAACTGTACATTACCAGGACCAGATGGTGTCTGCCCGCCAGGGACCAGAATGGACGCGTTTGGCATGTGTTGTCCGTTTACGGCTGGAACTGACTGCAGCGCAGCGTTTCTCCGCTGTATCCGACTTGCTGGAGACTTCGATGAGTTAACTTGTGGTTGCATTACGAGCTCACCGATTGTCGTTGACATCAAGGGGGACGCGATTGCTCTTACGAGCCCAGCGGAAGGAGTGGCTTTCGACCTTAACGGAAACGGGGCACTGGAGCGTCTGAGCTGGACCCGTGAAAACTCTGATGATGCATGGCTCGCTCTCGACCGTAATGGAAACAACACGATCGACACAGGCGCGGAACTATTTGGCAATTTCACACCTCAACCGCCAAGTGCAAACAAGAACGGGTTCCTCGCTCTCGCTGAATTTGACAATGAGGCCAATGGGGGAAATGGCGACGGGATTATCGACAAAAAGGATCGAGTCTTCTCGAGCCTTCGTCTCTGGCAGGATGTAAACCACAACGGCATTTCAGAACCCACGGAGCTGCACACGTTGGAGTCGCTGAATGTTCAGGCGTTCGCGCTGGATTTTAAGGAGTCGAAGCGGGTGGACGAATATGGTAATGAGTTTCGCTACCGCGCGAAGGTCCAGGACACGAAAGCTGGCTCGCTAGGACGGTGGGCCTGGGATGTTTTCCTCGTGCACTAGAAACGGATCCACCGATTTCCACAATTACACAGATGACGATTTCGGATTTTGGAATGCGGATTTCGGATTTCGCGGTAATGGAGAAGCTCGTGAGATTGGCCGTTGCCTGCGGAAGAATGAGGCGGTCCACAAAAAGGGAAATCCGAAATCCGCATTCCGAAATCCGAAATCGTAATCTGTGTAATCTGTGAAAATCGGTGGTCTGCTTTTAACGTTTCGACGCCGGCAACGTGCAGCGTGCAGGCTTTTCCTGCTTCAGACCAAGCGCCCAGTCGGCCTGCATTAAGGTGTGAATGTCGCGCGTGCCCTCGTAAATAATCGCTGCCTTGCAGTTGCGTAGATATCTCTCGACTGGATAATCGTTGGAATAACCGTTGGCACCGTGGACCTCTATCGCCATTGACGCGGCCTTCTCGCTTCGTGTCGTGGCCTGCCACTTCGCTAAACTCGTTGCACGTGCGTTCGGCTTTCCTTCATTCTTTAAATAACCAGCCTTCAGCCAAAGCAGATGGCTCATCTGATAGTCAGCTTCCATTTCCGCAATCTTCTGCTTCACCAGTTGATGGTTCGCGATCTTCGTGCCGAAGGTTTCCCGTTCGTTCGCATATGAGATCGCCGCATCTCTTGAAGCGCGAATCACACCAGTTGCCCCCGAAGCTACCGTATAACGACCCTGTTCCAGCGCAAACATCGCAATCTTGAAACCTTCACCCTCTTTACCAACCATGTTGGCTTGCAGTACGCGAACGTCTTCCAGAGAGAAGTATCCAGTGTTGCCGGCCCGAATTCCCATCTTCCCGTGAATGGTGCCCGATGAAAAACCCTTCATGGTGCGCTCAACGATAAAGCACGACATCCCTGTATGGTCCCGCTTGCGTCGCTTATCCTCATCTGTCCAGCAAAAGAAAAGAAAGTTGTCAGCCACGTCAGCCAGACTGATCCACATCTTCTCGCCATTCAGAATCCACTCGTCGCCTTCACGTCGCGCAGTTGATCGCGCACCGATCACATCAGAGCCGGCACCCGGTTCAGTCAAACCGTAGGTCGCCAGCTTCTCACCTTTCGCTTGCGGCACAAGGTACTTCTGCTTTTGCGCGTCGGTACCCCAGGTGTAAAGCGTAAGCGAGTTAAGTCCGGTGTGAACCGACATCACGACGCGAAGAAATGTGTCTACAGCTTCCAACTCCTCGCAAACAAGACCTAAGGCAATGTAATCAAAACCCGCTCCACCATATTCTTCCGGAATACAAACGCCGAGTAGATTCAGCTCCGCCATCTTCTTCAGTACAGACGGTTCAAAATGCTGCCTTTCATCCCATTCTTTGATGAAGGGTGCCACTTCCTTCTGGGCAAACTCACGCACCGTTTGCACGAGCGCCTTGTGCTCTTCGGATAATTCGAAATCGATCATTGGGAAC
>DATBSH010000439.1:0-5229 GCA_036559885.1 Pyrinomonadaceae bacterium | reverse complement strand
TACTGCCAAAGTGGATGCAGCCGCTTTCGGCGATTTCGCCGGCGACCTATACACTGTCTGCTTGCCGAAAGCTGTTTGGGGTTGGGAACCCAGCTTCAACCGCAGACTATTTGGTCGGGGCGCCGCTGTCTGCGGTAGGGTCTGAACTGCTGATCCTTGCGTTGATGGGTGCTGTTCTGATGCCAGTGGGTCTCTGGATATTTATTCGCGTGGAAGAATGGGCGAAGAAGGCAGGGAAGCTAAAGAGGACGGGATGAGAAGATTGCTGCGGTGTAAAGTTCAATCTCTCACATCCTAAGCTTCAGCTTGTGTACTGTGATTCTGACACGCTCAACTCAGCGTCATGAAGGCGTTATCACCTCGGGTACCTGGTAGATGCGAAATTGATAATTCAACTTGCTATAGATCGCAGGTAGGGAAGGGTAGCTTGCCCCCGCTCAAGGTCACTTCAATTCAACGTTGAATAATATTGTACCTTGAGCGGCGGCAAGCCACCCTTCCTTACCTGAAATCTATCGCCGCTTGAATTATGGTTTCGCGCCACCGCCTCATGACGCAGGCAATCGAGTTATAAGACAATGACAAACAAAACCAAAACTCGCCGTGCCAAAGAGACATTGGAGGAGAAAAGGAAGCGGACGCGTGAGATCATCCGGCGGCTAAAGCGCGCTTACCCGGACGCAAAGTGTTCGCTGAATCATTCAAACCCGTTTGAGTTGTTGGTGGCGACAATTCTTTCAGCTCAGTGCACGGATGATCGCGTGAATTTGGTGACCGCTGATCTGTTTCGGAAGTACCGCGAACCGGAAGACTATTTGAAAGTGTCACCTCGTGAGCTGGAAAAAGATATTCAATCGACGGGCTTCTTCCGAAACAAAACAAAATCGATTCAGGGTACTGCGAAAGTTTTAACTGAAGAATACGGCGGGAAGGTTCCGCACACCATGGATGAGCTATTGGAGCTACCGGGTGTTGCGCGAAAGACTGCGAATGTTGTTTTGGGCAATGCTTTCGACATCAAATCGGGCATCGTGGTTGATACGCACGTCACCCGACTCTCGCACAGGCTGGATCTCAGTCAGGAAAAGGACCCGACAAAGATCGAACGAGATCTGGTTGAGTTTGTGCCCAAGAAGGACTGGGTGATTTTCTCTCACTTATTAATTTTTCACGGCAGGAAGATCTGCCGAGCGCGGAATCCACTGTGCGAGGAGTGTGTCGTGGAACGCTCATGTCCTTCGTCTTTCCTGAAAACAGGTGTGATGCCGGGCACATAAAAGCAGGTCCACCGATTTCCACAGATTACACAGATTACAACTAAGACAGGGCAGTTGACGCCGATGGCCACCGGAAGAGACAGACGGTACTAAACGTGTATCAGAGATAACTGATGGCGGCCCAAATCGCTCAACGCGGCTTTCCTAATCGTAATCTGTGTAATCTGTGGAAATCGGTGGACCTGCTTGCTTCGGACCTGATCGAGTACAATGACGCCGCTCCGCCAATCCTGAACTTGAGTTTCTCGACTCTGCCGTCAAAACCCACGGTGGCTGCGAACCCATTTAGCCCTACTTTTCCGCGCGAGCACCTACGCCAAATAAGCTTCGCCTCTAAACCAAACCGCATCACCCAGTCTGTTCGTAAGGGGGGCCGGTAGCAGTGAGCTATCGTTTTCCCTGGCACCGTCTCACCGATGAGCAATTGCTCGACCTTCGCATCTGCGATCTACCGATCAAGATCAAAGGGTCATTCTTAGAGCCTCATATCAAGCGGCTGTACAGCGAACTGAATTCGCGTGGCATTCGCTTCAAGCCGCACGTGTGGCTGGCGGAAGAATGGTTTTCACCTGACGGCGTGCCGGGTATTGCCATCCCGTTTTATCTTGCCCATCCGCGGCTGACGAAACTCGAGCGAAAGCAAATGCTCGAAGTTGAAGGAGGCACAGACACCGAATGCATCCGGATTCTTCGGCACGAAGCTGGACACGCACTCGACACAGCATTTCGATTACACTTTAAGCGCCAGCACCGCGAACTGTTCGGTTCATTCGCACAGCCATACCCCGACTTTTACAAACCGAAGCCAAAGAGTCGCAGATTCGTTCTGCACTTGCCGGCGTGGTACGCGCAGGCCCATCCAGCGGAAGACTTTGCCGAAACCTTTGCAGTTTGGTTGACACCACGCTCCCGTTGGCGACGCCGCTACAAAGGCTGGCCTGCACTGCGAAAACTTGAGTACATCGACGAGTTGATGCAGGAGCTTGCTGGTACACGACCGCGCAATCGAGCGCGAACTAAAGTTGAACCGCTATCAGCGGTAAGAATTACTCTGCGCGAACATTACCGACGCAAGCGCGAACATTACGATTTCGAATGGCCCGCGGTCTACGATCGCGATCTACTCAGAATCTTCTCGGACGACCCCCGACACCGAACGAAACCGAGTGCGGCCAGTTTCATCCGTAGCGTGCGACGAGAGGTGCGACAAATCGTCGCGGAAGGAACAGGGGTTCATCAATACACCATCGATCATGTTCTCCAAAACATGATTGACCGTTGCAAAGAACTGAAGCTGCGTGTCGTTACTCCGACGCGTGCAACTCGCAGACGTGTGATGATCGTGTTGACTGTTCAGGTCATGAACGTCTTGCATTCAGGTTACCACCGGATAGCCGTATGACATTTGAGCCTCGCAAAAAACTTCGGATCATCGTGCTTTGTCACGAAGACCTCGTGCCGCCAGAGTCCCTCAATGGTCTCAGTGAAAAAGAAAAGCTGGAGATCAAAACGGAGTTCGACGTTATTTTGACGCTGAAGAAGATGGGACATGAGGTGTTTCCCATCGGGCTTTACAATCAGCTAAATGTAATCGGCAATGCATTGATGGAGCACAAGCCGCACATTGCATTCAACCTGCTCGAAGAGTTTCAT
The DNA here is from genome assembly GCA_036559885.1 of Pyrinomonadaceae bacterium. Lineage (GTDB taxonomy): Bacteria > Acidobacteriota > Blastocatellia > Pyrinomonadales > Pyrinomonadaceae > PSRF01. The sequence goes on along the minus strand of DATBSH010000439.1, from coordinate 2,299 downwards.
GGATACCCGTTGTACGACCAACACGTTGTTAGTTACCTGGAGTTGATGAAGCAGCCCTACACCGGGTGCAATCCGCGCGGATTGACGCTGGCGCATGACAAAGCGCTGACGAAGATGATTCTCTCGTATCACCGCATCCTCGTTCCCAACTTTGCGGTCTTTCCGATGAACCGGAAGGTGCGTCGGCCAAAGAGGCTGACGTTTCCATTGCTTGTGAAATCAATCAGCGAAGAAGGTTCCGTTGGAATTGCGCAGGCATCGATCGTTCATGACGATGAAAAGTTAGCGCAGCGGGTCGAGTTTATTCACCGGCAGAACAAGACTGCAGCCATCGTGGAACAATACATCAAAGGGCGTGAAATTTATGTCGGGTTAATCGGCAATCAAAACATTCAGACCTACACGCCGTGGGAGCTGGTAATGGAGAAGCTGCCCGAAGGCGCGGAGAACATCGCGACCTTGAAAGTGAAGTGGGATCCTGACTATCAGGAGCGCGTCGGTGTTGCCACGCGAGCAGCAGACTTGACCCAGGAGCAGCATAAAATGCTAGAGCGCCTGTCAAAACGTATCTACCGTTTTCTGTTTTTAAGCGGGTACGCGCGACTTGACTATCGAATGACCGAAGATGGCCAGTTCTATTTGCTCGAAGCTAACCCAAATCCACAAATCGCCCACAAAGAAGACTTCGCTGACTCAGCCGAACACAGCGGCGTTCCCTACGATCAGCTGTTACAGAAGATCATAACGGTTGGATTGAACTATGCGGGGAAGGGAAGTTGAGAATCGATCACGCCATAGGACCCATCGTCCTCCTGAGAGCCGCCCTTATAGCCTGGAACCCCACATCGATTAATTCTTTCCTAACAATACAACCCCAAACGTGAAGTTCTTAGGAGCTTGCCCTTTATGACTGTAGCTCTCACTTTGCTGTTTACCGTCCAGCTCTATCGACGTTTACAGCGCTTGTAAACCTTAAGCGACTACGTTCACCTGTGAACTGTGGGCGACAGCTGCTGCGAATAATCGTTCTCTACCGACGCGATAACGTTCTATTCCTTCATATTGACCGTGTAGTGTTTTTAGATCGCACAGTTGCTTAGAGCGAGTGGGATTCGATACTCGGAAGTCAAAGCTTTCGTGAATACTTTTAGTGCGTGACTCCGAAGACGGAGGCGTTTCGTCACGAAACAGTCATATTGGTTGTTGAAGACCATGATCTCAGGAGCTAAGATGCTTGTGCCTCCAGCGGTATCTCCTCACCAAGAAGTAACTGAAACAGAAGAATCGAATCAAGGAGAAGGTAGTTCCCCGTTTATGGTTTTGCAGAAACTAATCCCTCGTATACTGGTTGCAAGTTTAGCAGTTGGTGTTTGGTCCATCTCGGCACTTGCGCAAACCGGCGAGATTCGGCCGCGCGTTGTCAGCAACACGACGGAAAATGAGATTTCCTGCTCGCCGGATGATCCAGTGATCCTCTCTACTGCTGCTGTTGTTGAGGCGGGTCCAGTGAAGCCCGCGATCAGTCCAACGACACCAATAATGCCCGCCAGCGAGTTTCTGAAATACCAGCCCTCCTTGATCGCAGCTATAGATGAACGTTTAGGTGCGCGCTATAGGTGGGGAGCAACAGGACCTAATAGGTTTGATTGTTCAGGATTCGTTTGGAGTATTTTCCAGTCGGCGGGAATTAATTTTGAGCGAGCCAGCGCACGTACGCTGTGGTCACGCTTCGCGCCGGCGGCACCTGAAGAGCAGTACAAGTTTGGAACGTTAGTGTTCTTCAGCGGTCTTGCCCACGTTGGAGTCGTCGTAGATGAGAAGGGCTTTTATCACGCTTCAAGACACCACGGTGTCATCTACTCTCCCTTCAACGACTATTGGGTGAAGCGAATCGATGGTTTCCGTCGCGTTCCTCTTCCGATGCAGATTACCGACTAAGCAGAACCACAGGTTACACAGACAGCAATTTCGGATTCCGAAATCCGAAATTGCTGTCTGTGTAATCTGTAGTCCTGGTTACATGCCTGGTACGAAGCCGGCGCGATGTTCATCATCCCTTGCTTCCCAGACCACAATCACCTTGTCGATAGCAACGTAACAGCTTTTTCCGTCGTCATCACGCAGATGAACAACTCCTGACTCAACACTCAAGACCTTACCTCGCAGGCTGGAACTGCCTCCACAGTAAAGGTCAATCTTCTTACCTACAAATTTCGCTAGTAGCTCTTCCATAAAACTATTGCCGATTGCCGATTTAATGTCCGATATGCTTCAGCTTGTCGTGACTTGCCCCTAGATT
>DATBSH010000438.1:0-16742 GCA_036559885.1 Pyrinomonadaceae bacterium | reverse complement strand
GAATCACGAAGTAGCCTTTAAAGTTGGGCAGCGGTGGTCCTAGTTCGGCCGACATCCGATCTGGATTGTAGCCAGTGATCTCCTGGTTCTTCTGATCAATGTGAACAAAACCTGTGAATTGCTGGGAACGGATCGCGGTGACAACAATGTGCGAAGCCTGGGAAGCGGGAAATGTAAACCTGAGAAAACCGCTACGAGTCGTGGCCGTCAGCTCAGCTTTGATCTTGCTGTCGACCGCACCCATTTCAACAGAATAATAATTCGGTGCAGAGACTTCGTCTTGGTGGCGGAATGGATATTTCTTGTCGACCCTCAACTCGCCAACTGATGGCATTAGACTCACGTAACCATAGTCTCCCATCCAGATCGCCGGCTGATGAGTGCCGAGAAACCCCTGTATCATCGTGTCGCTGTAATTATATGGACAAACACTAATCTTGCTTTCGCGAGTCTCGGCCGTCCAGTGTGTCATACCGAACGGACGTGCGACGCCAGGTATCATGCCACCGTAATCGAAGACACTTGGGCCAGTCGTGCCAATCATTGGATTAACATCATCAATTGGCTGTTGACCTAACGTGCTTTGGCTGCCGCTGAAACAGACAGACACTAGTATGAGAACTGAGCTGAAGCAGCTCATCGCACGCTTGAAATGGGTTGGCATGACTGCACCGCCGACGGCAAGATAAGAGCTAACGTGACACGCATTAAACCGTACGACTTATTTTTTGTCGAGCAAATGTCCCTACTCTTCTGAACATAATGTTCAACGAGGTTCTTTTCTGGGACGGGCGTGCTACCTCACTGGAAGACCAAGTCAAATTCCTCCTGTTGGGTGCAGCTTTGCAGTTACTCTCAACAACGCGGGCGTCGATGCATTTAAAACCTCCACGCTTCGCGACATCGAACTCACATCTCCATATATGCACGCTTAGCGCAGAAGCCTACGCGCTAATCCTAAAAAACGACTCTGCGGCGGCCATCGCAAAGTCGGAACTTACGATCCGGAACGATCCAGATTTTGGTGAAGAATAGAAGAACTTAGCTCTCTCGCGTATTGCGATTCCGGTCGAGTCGAGGAAACACTAGGACCAGCGCAAAAGCAGTCAAGTTGTCCCCAAATTTGGACAGGGCTCACTACGTTTTTCTGAGGGCAATTTGGCGACCCCTTCTCAACCTGGTTTTGTGCAGTTTACGCCGTGGAGCAATTCTCGTTATGCTCATCCCACTGACGATGACCCTGGGTGGGTAGCGGGAAAGTTAGTCGGGAAGGCTGAAAGTGTTATAAAGGTGGCACACAGATTGGCACACAAAAGTGTGCCATACGAGCAGTTGAAGCAGTGGATGCAGTGCATGCAGAGCGAAGTTTGCTGAGCAATTTTGTAAGTGTTGCAATCAATAGAGGTCGAATGGTCTAGAGCACTATTGACACGGTAGGGGTCTGGGGTTCAGATCCCCACGCGCCTACCAATTTTGTGCTTCCTCTCCAACACTTACTGGGATTTCGTAGCGCCCTGACTAGTTCTCTCATCGTCCATCCGCAGCCGGTGGGCGCATTCGCGCATCAACTCCACTTCCCACGCGGGGCGTGCGGCATTTTGAGGATGTGTTTTGTCGGATGGAATCTTGCCGGTCACTTTCAAATAGATCGCCGCGGAATGTTTATACGCTGAAATAGGATCTCGAAAAGCGACGTTACCCAAATGTTGTAAAGCATTACTCAGAGGGTAATACGCCGGGTCTCCGGAAGCCCAAAGCCGATCACGCTCGCCAAATCTGATTGGGTCGAACGTTGCCAGGCCCAACAAATAATCCGACCCATACTCGATCATATCTATTGCCAGATCATTACCCGTATAAATCTTGAAGTCGGGTCGGATCTTATCACGCAAACTTAGTCGCCGGAATTCAGTAAGCCGATCTAAAGAAGAATGCTTCAATCCAATCATTTCTGGAATTTCCATTAGACCACGTATCGTTTCCTCATCGAATATTTCGCCGCTGGGCGCAAACATTTTTCCGAGTTCAAACCCCAAGACTGCTGAATACCCACGGCACACGTCGCGATATACCGCAATCTTCTCCTTCGAACTTCGATCATGAAGCCGTGCGGTCTGAAAAAGAATTGGAATTCCTCCATGATCAACGATACGTTCCATCTGCTTACGGTATAACGAGACGATGCCCCCGTCGCTACCTTCGATGTATGCACCTGCAACGAACTGGACCCCGGGACCGAGTGCTTCGCGAGTCCACTGCAAAACCTGCAGGCGCTCGACCTCACTTAGATACATCACGTAACCGGTATCCATGTTCACTGCATTAATCAGACCCGCCTCATGCGTTCGCCGCAAATGATTTTGAAACGCTTCCACAGCTACGCCGCAATCATCTGTAAAAGGTACTAACGCGGCTGCGATTCCGGTAATCTTTCGGTGCAGGATCTTTCTGCTTTCTAAATCCTCAATTCTCATTCAATCCTTATTCAATCCTTAGGGTTGCGCTGTTCCATTACTGCTTGCTTCTGTTCTTTTAGCAGAGCGGCGTTCTCCGACTCCTTGTAGAAAGAATCCAATGGATAGCAGCCTGACGGTAGTCCGGCACGCGGAGCGCTGGTGCAATCACTGAACGTTCTACAGATTCTCTTTCGTTGTAGATCCCGACCTTGAATAACATCGAGTGGCAGTGACGGGTACGATAGAACCATCCGTCCCAAACCAACACAATCGGTCCATCCTTCGCGCACTGCGGCTTGTGCAACGTGTGGTAAAAACTCCTGTAGATAACTGTACGCGGAACCGACAATGACCAATTCGGGAAATTGGGTTTTCAGCAGACGCGTAACGTGCATTTGCCGAGCTACGCCCATGAGCGGTTCCTCAGGGGGTAGGTAACCATCCGATGGTGGATACATTGCAGGTCGTTGAACATGTGGATTGTAGTAAGGGCTGCCACCGGAAATATTGACCAGCTTTATATTAATTTTCGAGAGCTGTGACAGAAACTGAATTGTCTCTGTCAAATCGATCTCACGAGGATCCAAGGTGTTTACGCCGAAGCCCCACTGATACGGAAGCAGCTCAGCGAACGATTCGGAGGAGCCTTCACTGTAGAGGTTTCGCGCCTTTGTTGCTGGTCGCTCTATGAACGGGATAGTGTCGAAAGCCGAGAGTCTAACGCCGATCCGTAGCCCAGGTGCTGCTGTGCGGACTGCTGCAACCGTGTCCCCCAAAAACCTGGTGCGATTTTTGAAACTGCCGCCATAGCTGCCATTGCGAGTGTGCGCGCTTAGGAATTCGTGTCCCAGATAGCCATGACAATGCTTGATATCGACGAAATCGAAACCAGCTTCTGCTGCAATCGCTGCTGCCGACGCAAACTGCTTGATGATCTCCTTAATCTGAAGGTCAGTCAGTAAAGGATAATCAGAAGGAATCGCAAGTCGTCGGTCCAGGATCGGATGGTGGTAGAGAATCCGCGGCTCTGGATGTCCATGGCTGTTGGGTTGGCTGTAGCGCCCGGAGTGAGTGAGCTGTAAACCAACGCAAAAATTCTTAAGTGAACCCGTCGCTCGCTCGTGTTCTTCAGTCAGGCTCTCGTGCAGGTTCTTAAGATCGGTTTTGGAGTACTGATTGATTGCGAGCTGTCGTGGATTGGCGCGTCCCGCATGGCACACCGCGACTGCCTCACAACCCCAAATCAGTTTTGCGCCACTCGATCCGAAACGGCGCCAACGTCGAAACGTCAGTTCCGTGGGACGCCCATCGGTTGTGCCATCCCATCCTTCCATAGGTTGGATAGCGAAACGATTTCCGAGATGAACATCGGCTTTGTGCAGTTCTTGACCAAGTGGTGAGTCACGTCCCAGCGTCAACGTGTCGTCGCAGGGTATAGAAATTTGATGTTTTGCCAGGTAATCGCGAAAGTTCTTGACGTCACGTAGTCCACCCAAATGTACGAATGAAGATGTAGACATGAGCAGTAAAGTCAGTGCTGTTGGTTTAAGAGTTGGCGAGAGCGTTGGTGCTAACTCGTAATTTGCGATATTCAGTACCGTTCGCGGTAGCAAATGGCCAACACTCAATACGCGTTAGTGGCTTTCACATCGCGTTACGCACAGATCCAAAACTCCTATCCTTGTGTGTTCGCCATTTGCTACCGCGAACGGTACTGAATATCGCAAATTAATTCACCCGCTCGGTTGCATTACCTTTCGTTGATCCTGAAGAAGTGACGTCGACTCTTTATCAAGGTAAAGTGTTGTGGATTGATGCTGCCTGAGAATTGATGCCGGTCGCCAGGGACTCACCTCTAATTCGAAGCAGTCTCTCACCGCTTCTGCCTTCCGCAACTCGGGAACAATACAAAGAATGTGGCGTGCTTTGAGGATTTGCTGAATGGACATGGAAATCGCGTACTGCGGCACATCCCCGACCGTAGTAAACCACCCCTCATTCACTTGTTGGCGGCGACACGTCTCGTTTAGCTCAACAACGATGTAAGGATCTGTAGTGTCGAAGTTCGCGGGTGGATCATTGAAAGCCAGATGACCGTTTTCGCCGATACCGACAAATGCGACATCGATTGTCTGCTGTGAGATCAAGTCACTCAAACGGCGGCATTCCGCATTGGCGTCATGTGAGTCGCCACTGATGAAATGAAAGCCGCCCGGCTCCACGCGATCAACTATTCGTTCTTTCAGGTACCTGCGAAAACTTGCTGGATGCGATTCTTTCAAACCCACGTACTCGTCAAGATGAAAGAACACAACTTTGGACCAGTCGATCGAGGAGTCCTCTGTAAGGACACGAAGGAACCCGAATTGTGACGCTCCTGTTGCAGCGATTACAAACGCGTGGCCGCGATACGTTACAGCGTCGCGGATTATACCGGCGGCGTCGTGGGCTGCCGCTATGGCTAAATTCTCTTGCGAATCAAAAACCTGAATATTCATTCTGCCAATGCAATCTTCGTCTCAGTTGTTGCGCCCGAAACAACGTCGGTTGTTATGAGCCTATAGACACCTTTTGGATCGTTTAAGGCGAACGGCAGTACGAAGACATCCCCGGGTTCCGACATCAGAATATTATCGGAGTATGCAGGTAACATCGATCCATCGGGACCGAAGACATGACAACGTATTAAGTGCGGCCCGGAGCCGGAAGCTTTGATTTTGAATTCGATCGCGTCACCCGGCTTTGCGCCACTTGGCCCAGTGACAGCAATCGATTCTTCCGAGGGACTTAAGCCGAACACTAGTGCATCTCCAATGATGATTGACCTATGGATTTCATTCGTATACCCCAGTCTCTGACCAGTGCGAACGTCCGTTACGTAAGATTGTGCCGGTAATCTTATGGTTAGGTCCTGCTTTGCTATGCGACCAAGTGCTTGATCGTTGTATACCGTAACTCCATCCCGTCCTGCGACACCCTCGACTGCTACGTTGTCCTTAACAATTGTAATGAGTTGTGCATCTCCAAAACGATACCGTGCGATTTGTGCTTGAGGAAGGCGTTGACCGTCCGCGCCCAAAACCTCTATCGTTGGTTGAACTCCAGTATGCGAGAGTAACGACGCGATAAGTGAACGATAATTTCCGCCGCCGAAACCTTGCGCTCGCTGCTTGGAATAAGTATCGAACAAAGCGTTTAAGTAAATGGCCCAACCTTTTCCGACCTGACGCACTACAACTGCATCCGTGTCGCCTACTCGAAGAAGAGCTGTCCCCGTTGCTGCTTTGATATTCGACTCAGCAGTAGCAATACCTGTGAGGTCTTTTCCGTTCATGCCCCATCGTTCGCCTTCGGATGTAATGGACACTGCGCCTGAAACGGGCTTAAGTGTTCGTCGATCGGAGGGCTGCGATGACGCGATGCCGAAGAGCTGATTGACTTCGTCGTTTCGTCGCCATGCACAATGTTCGTCCATAATTCCAGTAGCAGCGTCGGCTACGACGATTCCTCCCGCCTCAGCAAATGCTCTAACTTTGTTGATTTCTTCAACTGACATTGCCGACGAGAAAGGCAGAATCAGGACTTTGTAGTTGCTGGATGCCAATGCACCGCTCTCGATTTGATCGGAGGACACGAAAAGAAACTGCAATCCCAGATCCTTTACTGTTCGCACCCAACCGTCGCGATTTGCCGGGTAACTTACTCCCGTCCTCTCCGGTGCCTCATCGTCCTCGTCCCGGCCCCGGTGGTGATACCCGAGAATACTGGCGCCGTGAACAGAAGGCATGGAGTAGTGAATCGCAATGCCATCATTCAACCGCTGTGAATGCATTAATAATTCACCGACGCCTTCAAACTTGAGAGACTTGAAAGCGACGCCCATATCATGAGCCGATTGTGAGTAGGTGAAGTCGGGATCCAAGAACGAGTACATCCAAAAGATGTTCGGATGAAGGACGTTGTGAATGGCCGCGGTCCAGATGACATTCTGGACCGCCAGTCCGCGTGAGCCGTAACCCGTCCAGAACCCGATCATAGCGTTGGGCCTGGCAAATGAGCGGTGCATATCCCACTGGTTTCCGCCATCGTAGGAGAGGAAGTCGTCGATCACTCGATCGAGGCGAGCCCAGTCAGCACCATCGTAGGCATTCGTCGCTTGCGTACCTGAAACTGCAATATGTCCGTCTGGATCACCTTCTACAACAGCGTTTCGCGCTATTTGATACGCCTTTGCGAAAGTAATTTCCATGAACGTTCTGTGGTCGGCCCAAGGCGCGAAGTTGCCCGTCTTTCGAGCTTCATCAGTGGTGAAGGGAACCACATCGCTCCAGCTCTTGAAATTCGTTTTCCATTCTTTATTAAGAGTCGCCAAATCTACATATTCGTGTTGGAGCCATAGCCGAAAATCGTTGAGTGTTTGAGGATTCCAGTCAAAATCCACTTCATCTCCGTAAGACGTGAGCGAACCTTCATCCCCGACAAAATAGTAGTCCATGTTATAGCGGGCTTTGTTGCGTGCTACTGCACGGACGATGTCACTCAACGAACGCATAAACACCGGATCATTGAACGATGGTGTTCGTTGCAGGTATTTTTTGTCGCCTGTCCGCCTGAACAGTTCTTTCTTAGTAAGATAGCCCAACGCTTCAAAATCGCCTGTCCGCTCGTACTCCTTAATGGCTTTTTCAAGGCCTTCGGGAGTTGTAGGACCGCGGTCGTACCAGTACACGCCAAACGTTCCGCGCGGAATGTTTAAAGAGTTATCCACATCACCACCCCAGGTGAAACCCGTATCGGCGGCCACCGCGCGAACCATTCTCATCTGTGCGTCTTGCAGATAGTGTTTTGTTCCGCCAAATGAGACGAGCGCTGTATAGGTTCGAGGTCGGCGCGTGTTCTGTACCACCATGACTGGTTTAGCTCGCAGCTGATCAACAATAGCCCCTCGCTCGTCAACGAGTTCACCAGTGACATTTGCAACCTTTCCAAGAAAGTTTGCGAGTGTGTAAGTAAAGGTGCGTTCACCACGCGCCGGTTTCGAAATGAGTCCCACTAGCCTTCCAAGATCGTCCGTAACACGCATTCTCATCTGCAGCCCGGAAAAATCTCCTGCCGCACGAAGAACGGCACTCAACGTTTCGCCTCGCTTGTAAACATCCACTGCGGGTTTTGTCAGTGTCATCATGGCCCGTTTGCGAATCTGCAGTGTGGTCGCACCCCAATTCAGAGTTGAGCCGTCACCAGCGTCACGAATGATCACGTTGAAAATCTGTTGGCCGCCCGACCACTGCCCACTTTGATTAGGTGCAGGCATTTGTAATCTATTCTCACCAGCATTCAGCGGCTTCGTGACTCGTACGGACCCCAACTGATCTCCAAACTCATTATGACCGTCTATTTCGAGCTCGATGGATCTTGCCCGGTCTGAATTCAATGTTGCTTGAATCGTTATGGGACTCGGCGTGGCGCTAAGGGAATTGATGTGCAATCCATGTTCACGACCGGCAGCCCACAACACGGCGCGGGCCAGAACTGAGTACTGATATTCCCAGTAGTCCCAGTAGATCTTCGTTTCGACAGGATTGATGCTTGGAGGTGTGAAGCCTTCGTCGACGTAAGCGAATGCGGCAACACGACCTTTACCGTAATTCTTTACGGCCAGAATCGGATAGTTCCCCGACCTTATCAGTACATCGCCGCTCGGTTGGTATTTATAGAACGAACCACCGCTTTGTCCCTCAGGCAATAAATCGAGCGAAATCCCTTCAGTAATGAAGTGATTCTTTGCAATTTCCCATCGCCCTTTGGTGATTGCGTCCTGGTTTCTCTCGGGATAGCCGCGCTCATTGATCGCGTCCTCAGGCACGCCGATCAGCGGCGACAGTTCCCACAGCCGTTCGTCGGCAACTGGCTCATCACCTTTAAAAGGATGACCCTTGACATCACCCAAGAACGGATGCAGCAAAATTAATCCTGCACCGTTTCTTACTCGATTGAGAATTGCATCACGAGTGCGTCGCGTCATTCGTGACCAGCCATTTAACCCGGGAATCACCATTACTTCGAAGGGTTGGTCGCCCGTTAGATCACGTTCAACGTAACTGTAAACAATCTGATAATCGTCTCGGTCTCCTCTGTATTCATGACCGTAATAGTCACCGACTCCCCAACAGTTGATGTCCCATTCACGATCGATCGAATCAGTGGTGGGTGCGAGCTGTAATCTTTGCATGAGCTCGATCATGTCACGCCCATACTGTATGGAGGGAATAAAGAACGACTTGATCGGACCACCCGGAAGCTTAGTGGCCCACTTTACGTGTGGCGTAACTACTTCGGTTGAGTAAGTGATGTCGTTCTTATGGAAGGTGCTCCCACCGATGCCCGGCAGTGATGTCTGGCCCAATGAAAGCGATAAACCGCTAATTATCAGTATTGTTGAAGTAAGAAGCTTGTTCATAACACGAAGCGATGTTCGTACGTGTCTAATGCGAGTAGGCCTCAGCAGGCGGTAACTACGATACCGAATCTACCCGCGCGGACTTCAGAGAGTCCGCGATGGAGAAGCAAATCCTTGCAGACGGCAAAATGTCTTCCACTGTTGGCTTGGGAAATCGATCATTCCGGAGCGCGTCCACAAACTCAATCACCTCTTCGTAGCTGCCGTTCCGCAGATCCTCAGGTTCGGCTTCCGATGTAACTTCGTTCACTTCAAGCTGTCCTTTGCACCAGCACTGAAGCGTTCGCTGAACCCCTGATCCGGCAACCATACGCGTGCGGAAATTTTCGCCGAATAACTCGTAAGATTCTTCAACCATGCCAGCAGTTGGGAAAACTTCAACTACGCCCTGCACGCCGCTCTGGAACTCCAACTGAATGCGATACCAAATAGTTGACAGGTCGTTACCAGAGTGCATTAGAGTTTTGAAATTAGCGATTTCACCGGCGAGATATCGAACAGCGTCAACCGGATGAATCGCAGTCGACCAGATGAAGTCGTCCTCAGATCGAGCGTGTCTAGTCTGCGTAGCGCGCACAAATTGCAGTTGGCCTGCTGCTTGTGCCCAACGCTTTGCCTGATTTAGATAGGGGATAAAGCGGCGATTTACTGAGACCATGTGTGGCGTGCCGGTCTCCCGCGTGACTTGCGCTAAGAGCTCTGCTTGTTGCAGTGAGACGCCTAAAGGCTTTTCGATAACACACGGTATTTGTTTTCGGAGCAGCAATGTACCGACGTCGACGATTCTGTCGACCGGCATTATGCAGGCGCAGCCGTCCAGTTCTTCGGCAGCCAGCATTTCCTCGAGCTCACTGTAGGCGCGTTTGAAGCTGAACTCGCGACAGAATTGGTTCGCTCGATCCAAGTCAAGGTCACAAGCTGCAACCAACTCAATTTGCCCAGGATGATTGTCTGCGTACCTCTTGAGAGGAGCAGCGTGACTGCCTCTGGAATGTTCTCCGCAACCTACTAGTGCGAGGCGAAGCATCTTTACCTCTCAATCAATGTGACAGATGAGCATAGAAACAACTTCGTGAATCGTGACAGCTTTCATTGTTCTTTCTGTAAATCAATTTCATTTGCGCGTTCCAGGCGCGCGAGCATGTGTTTGATGTCAGCCGCACCTTTGATCGCAACGTAGACTGTGATCGTTGAGTACCAAACAACACACGCCATAGTTAATGAGAACCAGAACCAGTGGTTTGACATTAGGCACGCTCCTTCCGCACAGATGCTCCATTGTTCGGCTTTAGTAGGGACCCTACCACCATTGCGATACCGGAGATGACATACGTCCCGATGCCCGAGTAATAAGGGCCAATTGCCTTCGCAACTCCGGCGGTAGAAGGAAGCTGTTCGGTTATGAGATAAGTTACAGGTATAAGCGCACTAAGAAAGATGGAAGCGGCGGCTCCCCAACTATTCGCCCTTCGCCAGTAACAACAAGCGATAAGGAGGACTGAGATACTAGCGAGATAGATGGTTCCGGTGACGCCAAGGTAGGTCCACAGATCACCCTTCAACGGATACCACAATCCGTAAAGCAGTAAGAAGACCCCAATCAAAGCGATGATTGTTCTATTCCACCTGAGACCCTTCTTTTCCGACCATTGAGTTTTTCTGAAAGGGGCCATTATGTCGTTGTAGATCACACTCCCCCACGTCAACATGTAAGACGAATCTGTTGACATGTCCGCGGCGAGCATTGCTGCAATTAGGAGTCCCATCAGCCCGGCCGGCACTGCGCCGCTCAAGTAACGAGGCATGGCTTCAAGCGTATCAGTGACTGGTCCAAGCGTTGCCAGGGCGGCGATACCCCAAATTCCCGGTATGAGAAAACGGCAAACAAAAAAGAAGCTGGTCCGTGTATAAACCTTGCGCCCAGTCGCTGTGTCCTTGGCCGCCAAGACTCGGGCGATAGTGGTTTGCCAGGTGATGACGGCAGCAGTATTCAGCAATACATTGAATGCAACGTACTGCCAGCCCATTGTAGGGTTTACGAATGGATTAAACCCGCCGGCCCCATAATGAGACTCGACCGTACTTACGAGATTGGTCCAACCGACAGTCATCAGAATCAGAACCGTCACTACAATTAGACCGAGACTCATCACCACGAATTGCAAGAAATCCGTTACTAACACCGAAAGCATGCCACCGAGAATCGTGTATACGGCGACGCCGATGAGCAGAGCGGTCATCGTGATTTCCAGGTACCTCACGTCGAGACCTGAGACAAGCACAAGGAACTGACCACCCGTGCGTAAGAACACTCCCATGTTGAGAAGTCCGCCAAGCACTATAACCACTCCCGCAGCCCAACGAATGCGCTGACCGAATTTCTTCTCAAGCAACTCTGGGATAGTGATGACACCTGAATCACGCAGCGGCTTGATGACGAACCCGGTCCATCCCACAATCGCCATTGCAAGCGCCGTGAGAATTCCAGGGGTGGCGCCCGCAAACCCCTTTTCATAACCATTCTGCGCTGTGTACATGCAGGTGACGATGCCGAATTCCGTCGCCGCGAGAGAAGCAATTCCCAGATACACGTCCATCTCACGACCAGCGACCAGGAAATGCTCGACCTTGCCCACATACTTCCGGACCATCAAGCCGGCGATCATTGTCACCAGCAGGTAAACACCGACAATGCTGCCATCCAACAACCAGTTGAAACTTTTCATGTGGTCTGTGTCTCTTTCATATTTTGCACTTCGTTTAGTGCCCGTGCAGATGCGAATTTTTAGACGCCCTTTCGCCATCTTTTATCGTCACTACGCAATAGTTCAACCGTTAGCGACCCATCCGGATTCAGTGGTTGTTCGCTGGCCCATCTCACCGGACGTCGTATACCACCTTTTGATTCAATCTCTGCACGCAGGTTCAGCCGTTGGCCATCCATGCCTTTTGGCAAAATAAATGAGGCCTGACGCAACTTTCCCCCTCGAGGATGGCCCGCGTCCAAGGATCCACTGACAATTGACTTTCCATCCATGCTTTCCACGAGCACGCGCAAAACGCCGGGCACACCTGCGACGCCGTCGTTCGCAAACGCAACTATCAATTCATTCGTGCCGTACCGCTTTCTTTGCCACACCCACGACGGACGGACTCGATATCCGAGGCGTCTGCGCAGCGTATCAAAGCCTCGCGGATAACGTTCGTAGTAAAGTGCGAGATTGGCTGACTCAGTCCACAGTGACCAGTAATTTGACCCGAGATCAAGCGCGTGAAGCATCCATTTCTCCAGGACGTTAACGCCGGCGGCATCTGCAGGAATGTATGACGGATCAACTTTGTACTGGCGGTAGTAGCCATCCTCCATGACGACAGGGAGCCAGGGTGGACGGTTAGCCAACTGTTCGATTTGAATTGGCTCCTCGATCACGATGCTGTCAGAACGAAGCCAGCATCCTGCTCGGACGCACATATCAAGAACCCGCGTGTTGCCGACGTTGCTGATATCCGGTTGTGTGTTTACTGCGAGCGGTACTTTCTTCCATAGGTCGAGCTGAAGCTTCGTCATGTCAACGAAGGTCCGCTCGGCCGTCAGATAGTCTGGAAAGGGGTTGGGTAGATTACTTGTGTGGCCCTCACCCCAAAACCCATACATCATAAGGTCGACGAATTCCATCAGCGGGTTGTTATCAAACTCCCGGACGAGGAGTTCGTTCAGCTCTTTGAACGCGCTTTGAAACCTGGGATGGTCGTATCGTGGTTCTACAAAATTTTCTTTAACGCCGTAGGTCTTTCCAATCTTTACGAGAGGAACTTGTTTTTGAAGGAAATCAGGTAGAGCGAGCCGCCCTGGTTGACCTTCTGTGTTCGACATTTGAATACGGAAGGCAACACGCAAATTCTGATGTTTGGCGGCATCGAACGTTAGTTTGAAGACCGGGTGTAGGTTCAGTTTGCCCGGCGATGTCTGCACGTCCCGCCAATCGCAGCGAATGTAAAGAACGTCAACAAACGGCAGCGATGCCATTTTTTCCACATGCTGCTCGAGCGTTTCTGTCCCGGCCCGAGCGGCAAGTGATGGACCGCCTTCTTCCCACGTGTAACCTATTAGACCTAGACCGTAATTCTTTACCGGTTTTGTTGATTGAGACGTTATCAGGACTGTGTACCACCCAGCATCCTGCTCAATTCCGAACGGTCCTTGATTCAAACGGTCGGTTACCTGTGGTCCTGGGCCAAAATCGTAATTGTCCCAATTGTGTGTGGGCACCTCCTGCGCTTTAGCGCCTGGCAAAGAACTCGCCAACGTAAGAGCAGCTCCGGCTTTAATAAAACTACGTCTGCGCATACTTGGAGTCTTCCAGTTTTATGCAGCGACTCTTGTCGGCCGAATCAACATAAGAACCAATATCATTCCCAGGAAAGGAATGAAGCTCGCAGTGATCAATATGGGCTCAAAAGAGTAATGATCTGAAACGTAGCCAATCAGAAATGTCGAAACAATCGTGCCTAATCCAGCGCCGGTCCCGCTCATACCACTAACACTCGCTACGGATCCGCTACGATAAAGATCTGAGGGAAGCACCAGGGCCATGGTTGAGAAAGCGGCATAGGCAAACGTAGAAACTGCAAAGAGGCCGGCGAGCGCCAGCAAACTTGAAGTAAAAACAGTGGGAATCAGGAGAGTCATTCCTAGCCCACCAAACATCACCACAGCCTTGCGAGCCTTAATGACCGGCCAGCCGCG
The DNA here is from genome assembly GCA_036559885.1 of Pyrinomonadaceae bacterium. Lineage (GTDB taxonomy): Bacteria > Acidobacteriota > Blastocatellia > Pyrinomonadales > Pyrinomonadaceae > PSRF01. The sequence continues at coordinate 3,079 of DATBSH010000438.1, read as the reverse complement.
GCGAATTAACCAACTCGACACGCCGCCCCCGAAGAAATTACCGAGATCAGCAGCAACAAAGGGTATCCAGAAGGCGAGCAATGCCTGTTCGGGGTTGATTCCTTTGCTCACCAGGTAAATGGCAAACCAGTCCGTGATAAAAAACCAGACCGGATCTGTAGTTGTACGAGCGATGATGACACCCCAAGTCTGCGGCAGTTTGATCAAATCTCGCCATCTAGATTGTTTTTTATTAAGTTGATCCTGCTGCTCTACTTCGATTCGATCTCGCAGGATCATGTCGCGTTCGTCAGCGCCGATTCGTGGATGAGATTCCGGTGGGTAATAAAGCATTCGCCAGACACCCAGCCACAGAAATCCAAGAGTGCCCGTAATGACAAACGCTGGTCGCCAACCGCCGAAGTACTTATATAACCCGATTACGAGCAGTGGAGCGATTGCTCCGCCAATCGAAGAGCCGCTATCAAAGAGCGCTACGGCCCAGCCACGCTCTCTTTTTGGGAACCACTCCGCCACTGCTTTTGTCGCAGCGGGCCAGTTCGCTGATTCACCAGCACCTAGTAAGAAACGAAAAAATGCGAAGCTGCGGAGCCCGCCCGCGAGCGACGTCAACATAGCCGCGATTGAGTACCAGATAACGGTGATCGTCAGACCCTTTCGCGTGCCTATGCGATCAATCAAACGACCGGCGACGGTTTGTCCAACTGAGTAAGCAACTCGAAACGCGATCACGATCGCAGCGAAGTTTTGGTTGTTCCATTGGTACTGCTGCTTGAGATACGGACCAAGAACAGAGAGTGTTTGCCGGTCAATGTAGTTAATGACCGTGGAAGCAAACAACAACCCGCCAATCCACCACCGCAGATTTGATATCGGTTTGACGGAAGGGCGTGCGTTATTTACGGTCGTTGCCATTTAACCGTCCCACGGTTTGTTCCTCTTGTTCCAGTTCGGAAATGAATTTTTCACAATGCGATAAGTCTTCCAACCGCTTGATCCCTTGTGCTTCCCTTGGGTCTGCGAAAGGACTCGCAAGTACACCCAACTTGCGCTGTGCGAGCGTACTGATTAGCTCATTAGGAAAACCAAGCTCACCGCGACTCCGGTTATAGCGGCCGGTAGACTCGTTCCAATAACGATTCCGTAGTTGGGCCAAAACGTCGAACATCGTTTGGTTCTTAAGGATGAACATTCCGATGTTTGTTTCACCAAACTCAGCGGGATGCGCTGCTTCTAAATGAATTTCAGTTGCCGATTCGATCGCGCCAAATTCGTTGCGTCGTATGGGAGCGTAGGGATATTCCACAAAGGCCGTCGGGAGAACCATCTCATAAGACTCAAACAGACGGGCTAGCTTCGCTGCGCGCGCAAAGGTTTTTGGACGAATAACAGGTTGTGTGCTCCACACGATCAAAGACGATCCAGTGAAGTCCTTCATTACGTTATATGCGCTGAAAACAGCATCGCCAGTTCCAAGCTGATTAGGTTGCGTAACGAAAAGCACATCTTCTCCATAAAGTGCATCGCGAATGGCGGCATCAGTGTCAGGCGAGACGATGATCACGGGAGAACGTGTCTGGCCAAGTGCCCCCTGAATACCCCTGAGGACGTGAACAATTGCAGGATCTTTGCCAATCACTGCGACAGATTTTGGCACGTTGAGTCCGGTCTCTGATGCGCGCGTACCTTTTCCTGCAGCGACAATAACTGGCCAAATTTCGTGAGGATCAAACGATATCGAGGTCGCGTCTATTAATGCGCGCAAATTTCTTGGTTGCGACGGGGCGCGCGAGCCCTGCGAGTTGATTTGCTCGATCGAGTCCCGCCATAACTCGTTCAAATCAACTTGATCCAAACCGGCACCCGGCGTTGAAATGATGACCGAGCCCTCCCGCTCACCATTGCGAGCGCGAGGCGCGTAGTACTGTTCCTGTACTCGATTGAGAAGATTTTGTGAGTGCTCTCGAGTGGTTAGTGCCAGCACGTTACCGCCAAAACCACCACCCATCACGCGAGCGCCAAGTACGTGAGAATCTTCGTGAATGATCTTCCTCAGCTCTTCGACTTCCGGAACGCTCACCTCATAGAGATCACGTAAACTCTCGTGCGATTGATCGAGGAGTTTGCCAATCGTTTGCATGGCAGAGAGTCTGCCAGCAGGATCATCACGGTTTTGAATTGACTCCAACGTCTGTGTGGCGAGTGCGACGCGCTGTGCTTCGGCTAAATGGTGTCGCGCTCGAACTCGGACTTTTAGGGGCCACCTCGACTTTTGCTCGACTAGCGCAGGGAACGATCTCTCCAAGTTCACTAAAGTGTCAGGGTAATTCGTGCGGATTGTGTCTAGAGAGATTGTCTCAGGCAGGAGCGTCAGCACATTTCGGACAGCAGCAAACGCATCGCCGTCGCCCTTAGCCAACAGATTCAAGCTGGCCCGCCACGCACGATCTCTCTCCGGTTCAACTGCTTTCCAACTCTCAATAATCGTGGGAATGAGTAGTCTTGAAACTGCCGCGCGCTCGTTGTACTCAATCATGATTTCGCGCCCTTTATCGGCAGGTTTTGAAAAAAAAGTGATCCACTCGAAAGGATCATCGGGAAGTGTGACGAGCCTGGTTTGTGCAGTTGCATAATCAATCAGGACGGCGCGGGCGGGCTGAGCCAGACAGATCGTGAGGTGGTCCATCGAGCCTCCACGCGTGCCAATGAACCATTCTGCCACTGCCGATTCTCTCGCGAGTTCATCAGGACTCCAGGAGATTCCATTCACGTCCCTGATTGCGGCTCCCCCGAGAACCACCAGTGCTGATGAGGATGACGCACCGCCACCGGGTGGTATGTTTGAATCCAGCGCAAAATCGAATCCATTCAGTATCCGTCTGCCGAACTTACCACGCGCGAATGTCACTGCGCTGTTGATGTAGTTTTTCCAATTCGGTTTGGGAGTACCGTAAGTAAACAGAAACCTGAGCCATTCCGCTTCGACCAAGCCTTCAAGTTTTGGGACGTCGGCATCAAGAATAGAGAAGACTTCAGGCTCGTAGTTTGCCGAAGAGGAGAGGCACCGGACGATTGGTTC
>DATBSH010000437.1:0-9329 GCA_036559885.1 Pyrinomonadaceae bacterium | reverse complement strand
CGACGCGGAGATCTGACATTCAATATCGACAGATTTCGGGCGGGATGTTGGTGCAAACCCCAGATGATTACAGGGTTAGCGAAAAAGATCTAAAGGTGGTGACCGAAAAACAACCGACACCAGAAGAGATAAGAGCTCTGTTGTTCGCGTGGGTCGTTTGCAAGCATACGAAATCCAACGCGATCGTCTACGCACGCGAAGGCCAGACGATCGGAGTAGGTGCCGGCCAGATGTCGCGCGTTGATTCGGTCAAGATTGGTGCGATGCGAGCGAATCTGCCGTTAGAAGGGTCAGTCCTGGCCTCTGACGCGTTTTTTCCATTTCGCGATGGGCTTGATGAAGCTGCGAAGCATGGTATCACTGCTGTGATACAACCGGGTGGGTCGCTGCGGGATGCAGAAGTGATCGCCGCGGCAAACGAACTCGGTCTGGCGATGGTATTTACTGGTATCAGGCATTTCAAACATTAATCAGGCGAAGGAGAACACAAAATGCGACGTCTGGTTTCTTTGGCAATCGTGATTGTTGTCTTGTCTGCGCTATCAGTCAGCGGCAAACAGATGGGTGGCCAAATCGGCCCACCAAAGGGAAAGACTCAGCGGGTTAAATTCGCACGCGGTCGAACGACAGCAGTACTGCACGGCTCAGTTGTAAGAGGAACGCAGGACCGTTACATTCTTGGCGCACGAGCTGGACAAACTATGATCGTGCACATCACCTCGCGCGAGAAGAATGCCGTATTTGCGATACTGGGGCCCGACGCTACCGCCCTCGCAGGCGCCGAGGAGGGTACAGACGCCACCGATTGGACTGGTACACTACCAGCATCCGGTGACTACTCGATTTGGGTCGGCCCAACGAGAGGTAACGCTACGTACACGCTGGAAGTGACCATTCGGTAATAAGATGAAGTCAGTACCACCTCGCGGTAGCGGGTGGGTGCGAAGCCCCATTCAGTACCGTTCGCGGTAGCAAATGGCCAACACTCAAGATGTGCTACTTTCGAAGCGTTTCGTTGCAATCCACGTCTGCGGATAACCTCTACTTGAGCCTTGGCCATTCGCTACCGCGAACGGTACTGAATAAGGCTTCGCACCCACCCGCTACTGCGAGGTGGTACTGACTTCACTAGCTGGGGATCGATTCTAGGCGAGGACTGAAATTCATGAGTGAAAACGAAGATTCAATCATAAACGGCAATGCAATCCGTTGCCGCTACTGCGGCCAGCGCAACAACGTTCGACCTGAGACGCGTGAAGCACGTTGCGGAAGGTGCCGTCTCCCACTCTCCGACGCTTACCACAAAAAATTCTCCAGTCTCGACAAAGACCAATACATCCATCCAGCGGATCGTCGAGCTTTGGCTGCCTTGCGAGCCATACCGGGAATCGATCCCGCTCTAAAAAAACTTCTCGCCGTGACCGGCGAGTCGGCGATCCGGGTGATATTCACTGCCAGCGCAGTTAAGATTACCCCACAGCAATGTCCGGATCTCTACGCCAAATTACAGATCGCTTGCAGTACGTTAGGAGTGGACATGCCCGACTTCTACGTGCAACAGAACCCGATCATGAATGCTTTTACTGGCGGTGTGGAACGTCCAATCATTGTTCTGTACTCACAATTGATTGAGCGACTGACGGACGAAGAAGTGCTGGCAGTTGTAGCTCACGAAGTTGGACATATTCATGCTGAACACGTGCTGTACCTCACGGCTGCTCGGTTGATTGAGTTTTTGGCGAGGACCGCAGTACTTGCTTCGCCACTAACGTTCCTGGTGAAAGAGCTACTCACGATGAGTATGCGCGCTGCGTTGTTGGCCTGGGCACGACGAGCAGAATTATCTTGTGACCGGGCGGCACTGCTGGTTACACAGGACGCAGATGTGATTGGCCGAACGATGATGAAACTGAGTGGTGGTACATTCGCCTCACGCGTTGATTACGATCAGTTTTTGGCGCAAGCGCGGGATTTTCAGAAGAATTACGACGAAAAAGCTCTCGATCGTTTCTGGGCTGACGTTATTACTTCCGGTTTAAGTCATCCGTTTCCAGTCTGGCGCGTCGCAGAAGTGATGCAGTGGGTTGAAAGCGGTGAATACAAAGCTCTGATGAACATGCCAGAAAGTGCGGCCGCCTAATTGACTATGGAAATCACAAGTATGAGAGTGCTGTTACCATCGGTCCTGTTGCTCGTTTGTTCCATTGCGGCATCAGCTCAATCGCCGGCGCCGAGCCCGTTACCTAAGTCGCCTCACCTATACGTTCAGTTGGTTGAGAAAGCTAAACGCGGAGACGGAGTAAACTTCATAGAATTACGAACTGCATTTGCTGATTGGCAATGCGGAGAGAATACCGACGCCCCAAATAGACAAGCCATGGTAGATGCTTTCAACGCGAAGGATTACGCCAAGGCAGCTGAACTAGTCGAAGGTGTCCTCGATTATGAATACATTCACAGAGGGCTACATCTAGCGGCCGAAGACGCCTATCGACATCTCGGCAATATAAAGAAAGCAGACGAGCACAAGGCGGTTGCGGAAAAACTGCTCGAGGCGCTGCTGACAAGCGGCGACGGAAAAACAGCTAAAACAGCGTATCGCGTTCTTTCAATCCGCGAGGAGTATTTCATTATGAACAAACTCGGATACGAAACTCGCAGTCAGGCACTAGTGGCTGACGGGGACAGGATGTTCGATGTTCTCTCCGGAGTAGACCCCAAGACAAAAAAAGAAGTCTCTTTGTATTTCGACATTACTAGCTTTTTCGGAGGCTGCGAGAGATCGCGCAAAAAACCCTAACAAACATGCTGACGAATAAAAACGGGATCATCTTTGGCGTTGCTAACAAACGCTCAATCGCCTGGGCCACCGCACTCGCCCTTCACGAACACGGCGCGCGACTCGCGTTCACGTATCAGGGCGATCGGCTGAAGGAAAACGTCGAGAGTCTAACCAACGAATCAATTCCCGATTCGTTATTGCTTCCTTGCGACGTCACGAAACAGGAGGAAGTAGACGAAACCTTCAAACGTGTCGGCGAGCGGTTCGGTCGTCTGGATTTTCTGATTCATAGCATCGCGTTTGCTCCACGCGAAGCGCTAGGTGGCGAGTATCTGAACACAACTCGAGAAGCCTTTTTGACGGCGCTTGAGATTAGCGCGTATTCCCTTCCTCAGCTTGCACGAGCTGCGGCGCCGTTAATGACGGAAGGCGGCAGTATCGTTTCGATGTCTTATTACGGCGCCGAAAAAGTTGTAGCTGGCTACAACGTGATGGGAGTTGCAAAGGCTGCGCTTGAGGCCAGCACTCGATATCTTGCTAAAGACCTTGGACCACGCAACATTCGAGTCAACGCGATCAGCGCAGGTCCAATCCAAACACTGTCGGCGCGCGGGGTTTCTGATTTCAGTACGATGCTGAAGCACCATGCCGAACGTGCTGCATTGCAACGAAACGTTGACGCACGTGAGGTTGGCAATACAGCCGTCTTTCTCTGCAGCTCGATGGCGTCGGGTATCACCGGAGAAGTGATCTACGTCGATTGCGGTTACAACATCATGGGGATTTAGTTAGTCACGATGGCACACAAAGATTCAGAACTAACCCGGCCACCAGGCACTACTCAGGACGAGCAATTATTAGAGAGTCCGCGGCCAGACGAGTTTACCCACACAGACACTTGGCGCGTATTTCGAATCATGGGCGAGTTTGTTGAGGGATTTGACGAACTTGCGACTCTATCGCGCGGAATCTCCATATTTGGCTCCGCCAGATCCAAACCAGATGACCCTGACTACGCATCAGCCTACGAAACGGCGGCGCTGCTGGCGAAGGAAGGATTCGCGGTGATTACGGGTGGGGGGCCAGGAATAATGGAGGCGTCGAACCGTGGTGCTTTCGAGGCAGGTGGCTTATCGATTGGGTGCAATATTGAGTTGCCATTCGAGCAGAGACCCAATGCTTATCTAACGCGTAGCGTCACGTTCAAGTACTTCTTTGTACGCAAAATGATGTTCGTGAAATACAGTCTTGGGTTCGTTATTTTTCCTGGTGGGTTCGGCACTCTCGATGAGCTTTTTGAAGCGCTGACGCTGATTCAGACAAAAAAGATTCGCAACTTCCCGGTGATTCTTTTTGGCAGCGACTACTGGATGGGTTTGCTGAACTGGATACGCGACTACATGCTGCCCCAAGGTAAAGTGAACGCGAATGAGGTTCGACTGTTTCGCGTCACCGACTCACCCGCCGAGGTCGTGGAGATCATGAAACGCAGTCAAAACACGATTGAGAATGTGCCGGAAGATTTTTATCGAGAGCCAACGATTGAGAAGGTCTAAAGCAGATCCACCGAGTTCCACAGATTAGGTAAGGAGCAGGAGCAGCAGGCAGGAGCAGAAAGAGCCATCCGCAGATTATTAAGCGTCTGTGCGGCTCTTAACCTGTGTAATCTGCGTAATCTGCGGCTGGCTCCTTCGCTGCTGCTTACTGCCCCTGCCCCGCACTTTTAATCACAAGACCTGCTTGATTGGTCAACCAACGTAGGTAAGGCTCAGACGCAGCAAGGATTGGCAACGCGACGATCTCCGGAGTGTCGTAGCTGTGCAGTGCACGGACCTCCCGTTCAATTTCGTCGAATCTGAAACGAGTTGTTTTTACAATCAATAAAATCTCTGGTTGTCGCTCGATCTTTCCCTCCCAGCGATACACTGACTCCATCTCAGGAAGTATTTGAACGCAGGCAGCGAGGTGAGCACCAACCAGCATGTCTGCAAGCCTGATTGCTTCCTCACGATTCGAAGCTGTGATCAGAACTACAATTGGATCATTCTCAGTGTCCACCATTATTCCTCCTCTTCTTCGGGAAGGCCGCCGGTAAGGGGAGTTGTATCGGCGCCAAAGAAAGCACTATAGATCTCCTGGGCTCTATCGAAGTCACGCTCATCGACGAGAATAACTGCACCCTCAGCCGTCGAAGACAATAACGGGGAGAACGCGTCAGCCATTCCTGACTTTACAGCCGACCGAATACCGTTTTTCTGCAGAATATCATTCACCATCTCAGCCTCGGCAGGCGAACCGAGTTTATGCAGCAGCATGAATTTCGCCTCGCTGCTGTCGTGCGCAGCGTTTTCTGGCGTCAGTTTATCAACGAGTTGCACGTTGTCGTCCGGACAACGTGTGACTCCCGGTTCGTATTCGGATTCACAGACTGGACAGAACATGATGGGACCTCAGCGCACTTTTGTTTCTCTTGTTGAGTTCATTGGTCTTTGGACTTCGATCTTCGGTCTTTGGCCTTCGGTCGTTGGTCTTCAGAAGGCGCTTTCGGATTCCGTGAACTGCCAAAGACCAAAGTCCAAAGACCCTCACCTAACGGTATTGACCGCTCGCTCAAAAGGTATTTCCTCAAAATGCGTCATGCGTTTGAACGCGCGGAACCGGTCGTTAATCTCATCCTGCGTAAGACGCCGCACGCGTTCAGTGCCAAACTCTTCAACATTGAACGAGGCCATCACCGATCCGAAGATCATCGCGCGTCGCATTGCTGCTTCATCGAGTATTTCCTGGCTGCAAAGATAACCCATGAATCCGCCCGCAAACGTATCACCAGCCCCCGTTGGATCGAAAACGGACTCGAGCGGATACGCAGGAATCGCAAAGTAATTTTCCGACGTGAACAGTGCCGCACCGTATTCACCTCGCTTAACAATCAACGCCCGCGGTCCCCAGGACAAAATCTCTCTGGCTGCTTTGATCACATTCGGGATTCCCGTTAGTTGTCGAGCTTCCGCGTCGTTAATGATGACCACATCAACTCCCCTGATCGTTCGCAACAATGAGTCGTGGGTGTTTTCGATCCAGAGGTTCATCGTGTCAAGCGCAACGAGTTCGGCATCAGGCATCTGCTCACGTACTTCACGCTGCAAATCGGGCTGGATATTGCCGAGAAACAACAGGCGAGATTTCTTTGAGGCTTCGGATAGCTTCGGCTTGAAGGAAGCGAATACATTCAGTTCCGTGCACAGGGTATGGGCGACATTGAGGTCATAGTCGTACCGACCCTCCCAACGGAAAGTCTTGCCGTCCGGTATTCTTTCCAAGTCTGCGGTCCCGATGCCGTGCTGATCAAACACGCGTTGTTCCGCGGCGGTGAAATCTCCACCGACCACGCCGACAATACCTACATCGCAGAAGAAGCTGGCGGATATTGAAAAATGCGACGCCGATCCGCCCAGCATCTTGTCGCATTTACCGAATGGAGTTTCGACGGCGTCGAACGCAACTGAACCTACAACAAGGAGAGACATGTTTGTGCGCTTTGGTCTTTGAACTCCTGGCTCTTACTGCTTCGCACTGCGGCCGGTTGCATCAAGCGCGTTTAGTTCTTCTTGCGCCTGCTTGCTGTACTGACTGTCAGGGAATTCCTTGATTAGCCGATTTAGGTACTCACGCCCTAATTCGCGGAATTGCTCTGGAGTTAGTGTCCGCTTCTTACCGCCTTCGACGCTGACGTACAAGGAAGGCGGCTGTTTTCCCTTGTTCTCCGCCAGCCAAAGGCTACTCTGGCCAGCCATCAATAGAACTTCTTCGATCCGAGTAAAATTAGGATTGCCTGCGATGATCTCCTCTAAGCGCATCAACGCCGCAACGTAAGCTTTCTTCAAGCGAAAATAGTTTCGCGCCACTTCGAGGTTGTGCAATGAATCCTTCTCGAGATCAGGATCTCTAATCGTCGAAGGATCCGGTCCTGACTTTACACCACCCTGTGCGTAGCTCGCCGGAGCCGCGATCAAAACTACCAATAGGAACACAACTGCTATCAAGATCTTATTTCTCATAACAAACCTCAAAGTATTCTCTGCTACTGCCGTCTGTATTTTTTGATGATGGCATCCAGCTTCTTTGTTGTCGCTTCCGGCCAAAGATCTGGCGCAGTAAAAATCGCATTCTTCAACGCTGACCCACATTTACAAGTGCGTTCCACGTTTGCCAGTCTCTTTACCGCGTGTCGCATGATCAACTGCGCATTTCGCACGTTCTTATTAAGGTACTCGATGACCGTCTCCACGCTTACGGCATCATGGCCTGGATGCCAGCAGTCGTAATCCGTCACAAGGGCAAGGGTGGCGTAACACATCTCCGCCTCGCGAGCCAGTTTTGCCTCCTGAAGGTTGGTCATGCCGATGATGTCCATTTTCCATGAGCGATAGACATTCGACTCGGCGACCGTCGAAAAGGCCGGCCCTTCCATACACAAGTAGGTGCCGTTTCGATGAACGTTCACCTGCACCGCCTTGCACGAATCTTCGAGAACGTCGCCCAGCGCATTGCACACAGGATGCGCAAAAGACAGATGGGCTACAATGCCCTCACCAAAGAATGTCGACTCACGAACGCGACCACGTGTGCGATCAAAAAACTGATCCGGAATAACCATGTCGAGCGGAGCATACTTTTCCTGTAATGAGCCAACCGCTGAAGCTGATAAGATCCGTTCGACTCCCAGCAGCTTCATCGCATAGATGTTTGCACGAAACGGGACCTCGGTTGGTAGAAACCGATGACCACGACCATGCCTGGGCAAAAACGCCACTCGTTCACCCTCGAGTGTGCCGATGATAAATGCGTCTGAGGGATCGCCGAACGGAGTCGATAGCTTGACCTCCTCGACGTGGGTTAGCTCAGGCATTTGATACAGCCCGCTGCCACCGATGATTCCAAAGCGAACTACGGACGTCATTTCTTATCCTTACAATTGTTGTCCTTCACAAATTGAGCAAGGCTGCCGTCAGCTCTTTTTGCAAGCAACTGATTCATAAAACTACTTTTAGACTTCTCTTCAGTTTTAATCATTGACTCGTAAGAACTGATGGCACTCTCAATCCCTGCCAATTGCGCTGCATCTTCATCGCCGGCTCTTTCTGGATTCGCAAGTTTGAATGCTGCCATTCCAATTGTGTATTGGACGATCAACTCGCTGCTATATTTGTATCTCTTCTCAACACCTAAGATCAGTGGGCAAACTTTTACACCCACTTTGTCGGTTTCAGTAACCCAGCCAACCGCCCACCCTCGAATTTTCTTGGCGTCCTTATCGAAAGGTCTTTCCTCAAGGAATCTCGAGGCCTTAATAAGCGTCTGGGCCGGATCCTCCTTTTGGTAAACGCGAGCCGCTGAAGATGAGCTGAGCAGCCCAATCACCACCAGGCATGGCAACATTATGATGAGAATACGTTTCATAGTCTCGTTGGCTGCTATATTTGAAACGGAATGGCTTTTAGTTTTTCGTCCTCTAACACCAGACGACAAATCGGCGCCTCCGGATCGTGATAGAAGACACACAACCAATCCTCACGAGCCGCTTGAGGCAACAGCCGCTTCTTTGCTTCCAGCGTATCTAACGGAAAAAGATCGTAACCCATGATCCATGGGAAGCGAATGTGAGCTCGCATCGGTACTAGATCGGAAAACCCGAATACAATCTCGCCACCTCGCTCAAGGCGCCAGCACTGCATGGAGCGATTGTGTCCAGGTTGCGTTTCCATCCGTAGACCGGGCACAACTTCATATTCAGAGTCTTTCAGTTCGAGCTGCCCCGAATCCTTCAACGGAACCCAATTCTCAGGTAGATAGCTAGCGCGATCTCGTTCCGTCGGCCTGTCAGCATGCTCCAGTTCTGATCTCGAAACGAAGTAGCGTGCGTTTCTGAACGTTGGAACGATTTTGCCCCGTTCATCTTGCCTCGTATTTCCACCACTGTGATCAAAATGGAGATGCGTGTTAACGACTATGGTTACATCGTCGGCATCGACTCCGGTCTTTGAACGCAACGTCTCCGCCAAGCTGTGCTCGCGTTGAATGCCATACATTGCGACTTCGTTGGGCGTCCACTTGTCACCAATTCCCGTTTCAATCAGAACCTTCTCATCACCGGTATCGATGAACACACAGTTCATATTCATCCGGATTCGATTCTGATCGTCAGGCGGACAGACTTGTGCCCAAAGATTACGTGGAACCACTCCAAACATCGCGCCTCCATCCAGGTGAAACTCGGTGTCTGGAACGATCTCTACGCGATAGTCGCCGATATGCATGAAATCTGAGCCGCCGGAGCTACTTGTTCCGCTTTGGTTGAGTCTTCGTCTGGCCCGCCTTCGGTTTCGTGGACGGCGACGCAGACGGCTTTGCTCCAGATTCCTCGCCAGGTTCTGGGGCAGGCGAGAGTCCTGGCGGCAACTGTTGCGTTGGTTGCTGCTGCGGCATCTTTACCTGGTAGTTCTCAGCAACCTGAACATGTGAGCGACTCACGATTTCATCAAGGACT
>DATBSH010000436.1:0-6079 GCA_036559885.1 Pyrinomonadaceae bacterium | reverse complement strand
GTTAAGACGGCTCGCTGTACGCCTGATTTAACTGGCGAAAGTGGTACCCCATTGCCGCCAGCCGCAACGTTTGGGTGATCCTTGCTTTGTCCTGTATTAACGCTTGACTAAGGAAGCGCCAGAACTCGGTGCGTTTATTGTCTAATAGTCCGAGTTTTACCAAGACGCGCAAGAGTGAAGCGAGACTACTGATCAAGTTGTAGCGTTGCGGCTCGACAACTTGCTGGTCTGTCCGTTTCATCGACTCCAATGCGCGCTGGTAGTACTCACGGGGAGAGTAGATTGTCTGCATGATTGTCTGATAGCCGCGAATTAACACCTTTGGATCCATGCGAGTCTTGAAGTTTAGGGTGCAGACCGTATTGTTCCCCGAAGCTTCGCCCAACAGGCGGCCTTCTCGCTGCAGGCGGTCCCACAACTGCGTACCTGGAAGCGCGTTTAGCAAACCGACCATCGCCAAAGGTATGGCGCTCTTCCGAATGAAGTCGATCTGACGCTCAAAGATATCTTCAGGGTCGTTATCAAAACCAACTATGAAACCCGCCATCACCTCCATTCCGTAGCTCTGAATGCTCTTCACCGCATCGAGCAGATTACCCCTGTTCTGTGACTTCTGGGCTTCTTTCAAACTCTCTTTAACGGGTGTCTCTATTCCGAGGAATACGCGGCGAAAACCAGCTTCGCGCATGTTCTCTAACAACGGCTCGTCGTCTGCCAGATTTACACTTGATTCAGTAAGTAGAGAAAAGGGGTAACCATTTCGTTTCTGCCACGCTGCAAGGTCGGGCAGCAGTTGTCGGACATTCTTTTTGTTGCCAATGAAGTTGTCGTCGACGATAAAAACAGTCCCTCGCCAGTTGAGATCGCGCAGCGCATCAAACTCGGCCAGCATTTGCTGATTGCTCTTAGTACGCGGCACGCGCCCGTAGATTTCAATAATGTCGCAAAACTCGCACGAGAACGGGCAGCCCCGCGAATACTGTACGCACATTGCGCTGTACAGCTTCAGGTTCGCGAGATGAAAGTGGGGCAATGGAGTCGCTGACAGCGGTGGTCGTTCGACTGCTTCATACCGACGTTTTGCAACTCCCTCGGCAAGCTCTTTAATAAACAGAGGCAATGTGGTCTCCGCCTCTCCGACAAAAACGTGATCGGCATCAGGCAGATCCTCGATTGTAGTCGTGACGTAAGGACCTCCAACGACAACACGTTTGCCGCGAGCTTTGCAACGTGTCACGACCTGTCTAAGTGAATCCTTCTGCACCAGCATGGCGGTGACGAATACCATATCGGCCCAATCGATGTCTGCGGTTTTTAACGACTCCACATTTAAATCAATGAGGCGTCGTTCCCATTTAGCGGGTAGTAACGCAGAGACGGTTAACAAGCCCAGCGGCGGAAATGCGCAACGCTTGCCCTCGAATGGCAGCGCGTGACGAAAACTCCAGTAGGTATCCGGAAATTCCGGGTTGATTAACAAAACTTTCATAGCACACCCGTTCCTTTCGTATTCCGGGCTAACGACTAAGATTCTGCCGATCTGGTAAGCCGGCGGCACCGTTGTGCGCCGCACCCATGCACCGCAGCCAGCGGAAATGCGACAGCAGTCCTGCAGTAAATGAGCGGTGTTCTCGATACTTGAGGCCAAAATCCCGACAGGTCTGTTCAACGACGTGCGAGAGGGCGGGATAATTGACGTGACATATACGTGGGAAAAGGTGATGTTCGATTTGGAAATTCAACCCACCAAGCAGCCAGCTCTGTACTCGACTCCGCCGAGCAAAATTCACAGTGGTTTCCACTTGATGAACCGCCCACGCATTTTCCATCGAGTGCTGATGCTGTCGCGGCAGCGGAAACTCGGCTTCTTCAACGCAATGAGCAAGCTGAAAGACGACGCTAATAACCACTCCTGCGAGACTCACAGTGACGGCATAGAACAGCACCACGATCCATGCAGGATGAAATAAAAGCGGTAACCCCAGGACCAATGTAAAGAGCAGTGCCTTACCGCCAATAAACCCGGCCAAGTCCCATCGCTTTGGTCGCGGCATTCGTGTTGAGCCAATCCGTCCGAGGATTACGTCTCGAAAATCATCATAAAAATGCCACTTTATGACATTTAAACCGTACAGTGGCCACAAATAGAACTGCTGCCAACGATGAAAGCTGAATCTCTTTTGGTGGGGTGACAACCTGCCGAAGGGGGCAATCTCAATATCAGTATCGTGGTCCGTAACGTTGACGTAGGTGTGATGAACTACAGAGTGTTTCCAGTGCCATACATAAGAACTGGCGCCGACTAAATCCAACGTCATCGCCATCATTCTGTTGATCCATGCGTGATTTGAGTAAGCTTGATGGCTACCGTCATGTTCGATATTGAAACCAATCGCCGCCACTGACAGGCCAAGCAGAATAGCGAGCGGCAAAGCTTGCCACCACGTGTCAACGACAAAGACGAGTAATGCATACAAAGCAGTAAAGATGGTCAGAATCATTACTGTTTTCAAATACATGGCCGGGCAATCGCGTTGACGACGACCGGACGTGCGAAAATATTCATCTACTCTTCGCTTTGCTTCCCTATGAAAGGCATTGTCCCTGCCGAAAACTAGTCGACTTTCAGTGTCATAAATACGGTTAACTGACATTCCTTTTTTGCTCCCCGGACCACAAAACAACTGAGCTTATGTGTACGTATCAATCATCACGATTTCTTCGCGAAAAAGCCGTGCGGGCTTAACCTGACAAAAAGATTACAAAGGGTGAAGATGTAACGGTTATCGCGCGTAGTTCCCAGCGCGCTCTAAGAGAGGATCCGGTTGATCACTTGGATGTGGATCTGCCTGGCGGGTGAACTCGGAGCCGCTCTCGTTTGCGTTGCTTTTTCTGATTGGTAAATGAGAGAAGATCGCCCGGCTGGCAATGGAGGGCCTCACATAGCTTTTCCAGGGTCTCGAAGTTGATTCCCAGTGCCCTATCTTTCTTCAAGCGCCACAACGTCGTATGACTAATCCCCGTCTCTTTCGCCAGCGAATAGAACGTCCTCCTGTGCTCTTTAGTTAACTGCTGTATACGAATCTTAATCATTGGCTCCTTTTCACGTCAGGTATTTACCATACACGAAAAATATAATATATCCAAACTATATTTCATATTTGACATATATGCTAGAGCAGCGTACGCTGTGCCTAACTTGAAACAGGTTATGCCTGCTACGATGTGCTGGAATGAACCAGTGGAGCCGCAAAACTCACAGCGGCGTTATTGCAGGGCCTAGATAGTTGTGACGACCATAAACTCAGAGCAATTTCAAGGGATTTGTAACGGCGTGTGGCGAGATCGCGCCACGGTATTGAAGGGCCGCGGATTTCTGAGTGGCGAAGCCGCCCTCATGAGGGCCGTTTACTGGCGGTTATCCAAGATAGGTATTAGGATAATTGTCAGCGCGGAAAACTATGGCTCGCCGCGTGCGATTACTTCATACGAATTGGGAGTGAATTGTCTGCTCGAGATCCACGGACGTCCGCGCTTTAATGGTACCCAATATCTCACCGACCTTGTGCAACGCTACAAGAATGAACTGAGAGAGAGTTGTTAGACGCCCGCGGCTGCCAACTACGTGACGTCTTGAGGCAGGCGATAAGGACGTGAACCGGAAGCAATCATCTTTATGCGGAGGGAACGATGCAGCAGTTAAGAGAAAGAGGGATTTATACCTTACCCGAGGAAGGTGGCGAGTTCGTGGCCCACGCGGTCTTTCGCGGCGGGTATGTTCTGTACAAGCCGACACACTGGGAATTCTTCGGGCCGTACTTTTACGAATCCGATCATGCCGGCAATATTCGCAGTGAAGGGCAATCGACACGCTGGCACATAGATGACCTCGCCGATACAAATCGGACCGCCCGCTCCCGTTCCCGTAGTGGAGCCGCCCAGAAGCCTGCGATAGATGCCTAACCCATCTGCAGAAAGTGCTTCGCTACACGAACGCGCATTTGAAGAGGAAGTTGCGGTGAAAACAACAGTCAACAAGATCGTGCCTCATGAAGACTTGGCTATGGAAGTACACGTCGAGTTTCGCGACGAATCTCAAAGAACGGCTCCTGTAGTCAATGTGGTTGTTTTGATCGAGAAGCAAGATCATCCTCTTTCGGAGGTAAGAAATCAGGCGATCAAAAAAGCACTCGAGTTCCTCCTTCAAATCACACAATCCGAACACAACGTTAACGGGCTCTGACGGCTGTCTGCCCGGCGAGTGTATTGCGCGGAGCAAGAGCTTCAAAGATAACGACATCGGTCGCATTGGTGGTATCCCATTGATTTTCGTGTTGATTTGCTGCCGCCATTCCGTGGAATTCCGAGCTCACCTCGCATAACATCAGATCGGAGTTTGCCGCGGTCTTTACGTTTTAACTTAAGCGAGCATTCTTTTAGCTGCGGAATTCATTGGCTGGAGGTTTGAAGATGGCAGTTACTTTTGCAGGCGATATTCGTTCGCTGTTTCGCGATACACCCGACGTAGACACGATGAAACGCATAGGGATTGACCTATCGTCTTACGACGACGTGAAATCCAAGGCGGAAGTCATTTATGCAAGATTGGAAGATGGCAGCATGCCGTGCGATGGCCCTTGGCCCAAGGAGCAAGTGTCGTTATTCAAACGTTGGATCGATGAAGGCATGGCACCGTGAATGCTAGTTTGTCATCAAGCTGAGCTTTTTCTCAATTGTTAATTATTGGTTTTGTCAGCTAGTGGAGGGCTTGAGTCGTATCAGAAGGCAGTAAAGTGGAAGCCAAAAACCATTACGAAATTCTCGGGGCGGCTGAAGATTCGTCTCAAGATGAGATCGAACGTCTCTATAAGCGTATCGCCAAACAGCACCATCCTGATCGCGGTGGCGATGAGGAAGATATGAAGGCAATCAATGAAGCATACCGGGTACTTGGAAACGAGTTCACGCGGCACACGTACGACTCGCGGCGCAAGCGTACACATAGCACTGTGAGCCGCGTGGGACCACCGTTGTACCCACCTTCGACACTATTTCCAAACACAGTACCCGGACGGCTCATAGGTGCGCTATTTCCTTTGCTGGGCGGACTGCTGTTTCTTTTCCTGATCAGGATCTATTACCTCAGATTCATGTGGCCAATGTTCCTTTTCGCCGTATTAGTTGTTCTCTTAGGAGTGTGGAAGGTTCGGGAAGTTATGATCATTGCAAGGAAGGATCTGCCTGCCTCACATCTGATGCGGCGGTACGTCTGGGCGCAGGAGTTCGCTTTCTGGAGCATTGCAGGACTCGGTGCTTACACTATTTATGTGTTGATAATCGCGATGTGAAACCAAGAACGTTTCTTCCGAACGGAATCGAGGAATTTGTTGCATTTTTAAAGGCCAAAGAAGACGAGTTGAGATCTTCTTCGGCTGAATGCTAATCCAGTCGTAATTGCTTAAGCGATGCGAGTGCTGACTATGTTTCCTTGCCCTTTCCAAACAGCCGCTTGAAAAAGCGTACGATGATGGCCCAGAGTGCATGAAACGCAAGCGGAGCGGCACTCACAGGCTTGGTTTCAGTAGGCGCAAGGTTATCTGCGGGTGGAGCCTGATCGCCAACTTCCAACTGCTGCCTTACACAGGTCGAGAACTGGCGAAACATCTGCCTTGAGACCTCTTCAATCATCCCTCGGCCGAATTGGACGATTTTTCCCACGAGGTCGATATCGGCATTGACCACGACCTCTGAGCCTCCGTTTGGAAGCGGCGCTACACTACTCAACATCGTTACCTTGGTGGACCCCGAACCGCCTACCTCACGCGCTTCACCGACCATTCGGACCTGATGCGCTTCTTCGTCTACCTCGGTGAAACTGGCATGGCCCTTATACGACATAGACAACGGTCCTACTTTCACTTTAATCGCCCCCCGAGGAATGTGCGATCGTCCCTGGACTCAAGCAGCTCAGCTCCCGGAAGGCACGATGTTCCACTCGGTCACTAAATCGATACGTGGATCCTCACTCATCTGGCGATGGCTTTGAACGCAATCGCTTGATCTGTGAACGCCGTGCTTT
>DATBSH010000435.1:0-9376 GCA_036559885.1 Pyrinomonadaceae bacterium | reverse complement strand
CGATGAACTGCACCTTCGGATTGTTCTTCCCCAACACTCTCGTGATCGCTGCCGTCAACGTCGTCTTGCCGTGATCCACGTGCCCGATCGTCCCAATGTTCACGTGCGGCTTACTGCGGTCGAATTTTTCCTTTGACATTCTTCGTTGGCCTCTTTAAATAAATGATCCTTGCTCGTTGTGAAAATTTTCAAAGCGCAGGCTCACAACAATGGAGCCCGCGATGAGATTTGAACTCATGACCTCCTCCTTACCAAGGAGGCGCTCTACCCCTGAGCTACGCGGGCGCTATCAGCGCAAGCTGTTAGCTTGCGGGTCAAAATTCAACGAGCCAAAATCTCAAACGTGGCAAACTATCGGTTTGCCAGCCTTAACTGGAGCGGGCGACGAGATTCGAACTCGCGACCCTCAGCTTGGAAGGCTGATGCTCTACCAACTGAGCTACACCCGCCCCCACAAATTCGGATCTCGGATTTCGGATTGCGAAATGAAACCTTTCTTCGCTCTTTCAATCCAAAATCCGCCTTCCGAAATTCGAAATCCCTTCCTGGTGCAGGGGGTAGGATTCGAACCTACGTAAGGCGTTAGCCTGCCGGGTTTACAGCCCGGTGCCATTAACCACTCGACCACCCCTGCGTATCCTGTCAAGTGGAGCCGGCGAAGGGACTTGAACCCCCGACCCTCTGATTACAAATCAGATGCTCTACCAACTGAGCTACGCCGGCTCGCTATAGAGTACAAATAGCGCATTCCGACAAAATGCGGATACTACCAACCCGCATGCGAAAACGCAAGTCGCAGTCAGAATTACAGATATCTTAACATTAGAACAGTAAATTCAAGGGGCATCAGCAGCGAAACTAGCGGTCTGAGAGTGAGGTTCGAGCGAACTAAGTTTGCCAATCAACTCTTCAAAGTTGACGAAGACCGCATTAGGAAACTCTGACTTCACCGCCGCAAGCTTCTTCACCGCTCGGTCGACGAAAATCAGTGCACCTAATCTCGCAACGCGTCGATCGAGGCAGTTTCGCTGCTAGCTACATCGGCTTTGTGAGCCAGAACAGTCCGATAAAACGATCGGAAGTAGCCGTACATGGAAAGGCACGAGGAAATCACCACTAACCAGAGCATCGCTCGTCCGGCTGTGTAAAGCAGCACCTCCCAGTCGCTCGCAGTGGTGATTTCGGGGCCGAAAAGGTGTTGCCAGGCCGCGCGTAACTCCGGCACTGACCAAAACTCAATCGCGGGGAAAGGCTGGCCGAAGTTTCCCACCGGTGGTTTGCCGGCAACGCTCGAAACAATAAGCAATGCCACCGTCAAAACCTGGACCAGCATCTTAAACTTCCCCATTTTCGACGCTGAGATCACTACGCCATCCGCTGCCGCAATCGAACGCAAGCCTGTCACGGCAAACTCACGCCCGATGATTATTACAACCGCCCACGCCGGCGCCAGTTGATTCTCAACCAGTGAGATCAAGGCAGCCGAAATCAGCAACTTGTCCGCGATTGGATCGAGCAGTTGCCCCAAACGTGTGACTTGATCACGGCTGCGTGCAAGGTGTCCATCGAGATAGTCGGTCAGCGCCGCACCAAGAAACAGAGCAACACCAAAAATATGGCGTGGCAGGCCAAACCAGTTCTCGGAAAACGGCGTTAGCAAGACGACGACGAGAAACGGAACAATGAAGATACGCAGAAGCGTCAGGCTGTTTGGAAGATTCAAATCGATCACGCCTCGGAAGATAAAGGCCTAATTGGGACAGCGTGCGGTTGATTGAGTGTAGGTCTCGTCTGAAAACAGTGTCAAGCAGCTTTGGAGTAGATTTTTATGTGAGGCAACAGGGCTTGTGGAAAAAGCCGTAGCGGTTCAGTTTGAGTTCAAGGGACGAGTTGGCGATACCTACTCAGAGGCTCAGTCAACCTAGAAGTGGGTAGAACGTTACAGAACCGAGCGCGGTAGCGCCGGATCCTAGAGTAAACTTCAGTATGAACCTAATGGCGGGCCTGATTGCCGACATTGACTCCACGACAGCGCCTCGCAATTGCTCCGTAGCGGTAATTCTCTTATCTCAAAAGTTGATTCTTCAGGACACTACCCTATTTCGTTGCCAACTTGCCGCTGATCCTTCGCTGGGCTAGAATGACTGGTTCACAACCTCCCGATTTTCATATCCGTGGTGGTCGCGTAGTTTGCTCCCATGGCACTTGAACACATCACAGTAAGAGGCGCCCGCCAGCACAACCTCAAGAACATCAACGTAGAAATACCGCGGGAACGATTCACAGTAATCACAGGCCTGTCAGGTTCCGGCAAATCTTCACTTGCATTCGATACGATCTACGCAGAGGGACAGCGTCGTTACGTGGAATCTCTCTCCGCTTACGCCCGCCAGTTTTTGGATCAGCTGGAAAAACCTGATGTCGATTCGGTTGATGGTCTTTCACCAGCGATCTCGATTGAACAAAAAACCGTTTCCCGCAGTCCACGTTCGACCGTAGGCACCGTCACTGAGATCTACGACTATATGCGTCTTCTGTTTTCCTCAATTGGACAACCGCATTGTCACAAGTGTGGCGCGGCTATCACGAGGCAAAGCGTCGACCAGATTGTGCAAAACGTGCTCGGCCTGGCAGAAGGCGAGCGGGTCATGATTCTGGCGCCGATCGTGCGGGGTCGAAAAGGTGAATTCAAGAAGGAACTGGAGAAACTCGCTAAAGATGGTTTTCTGCGTGCTCGCGTGGACGCCGATTTGTTGTCGTTGGACGAAGAAATCAAACTAGACAAACGGCGCAACCATACGATTGAAGCTGTCGTCGACCGCCTACTGATCAAGCCGGGAATCAAAGACCGTCTCACAGAATCGGTCCGGACAGCGCTGAAGCTTACCGGCGGCGCGGTGCTCGTATCAGTTGTCGACGGCGAAGAGAAGCTTTATTCGGAGCGCATGGCTTGCGTCATCTGCGGCATCAACGTTCCGCCGCTTGAACCGCGTTCGTTCTCTTTCAACTCGGCTTACGGAGCCTGCAAACGTTGTCACGGATTGGGCACAGTCCTAGAAGTCGATCCGGCGAAGCTGATTCCGGACGCAAACATCGCGACCGACAAGCTCACGTTCATGGGGTTGGCTGATAAACAAGGCTCAGCGTACCTGAGGAGCGCCGTCCTCGCCGTCGCGAAACATTTCAACGCTGAGGCAAAGCTACCGTTTGCGGCGCTGCCGAAAGAAGTTTGCGACGGATTTTTCCAGGGAGTTAGCGGCCAAATAACTTTTCGCCAGGGACTTTACTCTTATCAGAGCCCGTGGAAGGGTGCTCTGCGCTGGCTTCGCGAGCGACTCAACGAGGCGCCTTCTGAAAAAGTCAGGATGACGCTGGAGGAACTTGTCTCCCCATCAACCTGTCCCGACTGTAAAGGGAGGCGTCTCAGGTCTGACTCGCTTGCAGTGCGTCTGGGTGGTCGTGGAATCGCGGAATACACAGCCCTGCCAATTGAAGATTCGATATCTGCTTTTGAAGCTATCAAGTTGAACGCTCGCGAGGAGCAGATAGCTGGTCAGATACTTCGCGAAATCAAAAGTCGTTTGCGTTTCCTGACAAGTGTAGGTCTTGGTTATCTCACGCTTGACCGACCATCATCAACGCTCTCTGGTGGCGAAGGACAGCGCATTCGTTTGGCTACCCAGATTGGCTCACAACTTCGTGGCGTACTTTATGTCCTCGATGAGCCCTCGATTGGCCTGCACCCACGCGACAATCAGAAACTCCTCGACACATTGACAGCACTTCGCGATCTCGGCAACACCGTTTTAGTCGTTGAACATGACGAGGAAACCATTCGCCGCGCAGACTACGTGGTTGACCTGGGGCCGGGCGCCGGCGCTCATGGGGGCGAGGTGGTGGCTTATGGTACGGCTGACGATGTTGCCAGTAATCCTCGTTCTGTTACAGGTCTTTACATCAGCGGTTTGAAAAAGATTGAAGTACCGTCGCAACGACGTTCTGCAAACGGAAAATACCTGACCGTCCACGGAGCGTCCGCGAATAACCTAAAAGAGATTGACGTTTCATTTCCGCTCGGACTGTTGACTGTAATCACCGGAGTCTCCGGTTCGGGAAAATCAACGCTCGCCGGCGACATCCTTTATCCAGCGCTCGCGCGGCATCTGTACGGCTCTCTGGCGGAGCCCGGAGCCTGCGGCGCCATTGATGGTTTGGAACATGTAGATAAGGTAATCGAGATTGACCAATCGGCGATTGGGCGCACGCCACGGTCGAACCCAGCCACTTACACCGGACTGTTTACACCTTTGCGAGAGCTCTATGCCATGCTGCCGGAGTCACGCGAACGTGGTTATAAACCGGGAAGGTTTTCCTTCAATGTGAAAGGCGGGCGTTGCGAGGGTTGCGAAGGCGACGGCATGAAACGCATTGAGATGAACTTCCTGCCTGATGTTTATGTGCTCTGCGACGTCTGTCGCGGCGCTCGTTACAATCGCGAAACGCTTTCGGTCAAATACAAAGGAAAGTCGATTGCAGAGCTGCTTGACACGACTGTTGAAGAGGCGTTGACGTTGCTGGAAAACGTCCCTCAAATTCAGCAGAAACTACAAACACTGCTCGACGTCGGACTTGGTTACCTGAAGTTGGGACAGTCAGCTACGACCCTCTCAGGCGGCGAAGCGCAGCGCATCAAGCTCGCCAAAGAATTGTCGAAGCGCGCGACGGGCCGAACTCTCTACATGCTCGATGAGCCAACTACTGGTCTTCATTTTGCAGATGTTCACAAGCTACTCGACGTACTTCAGCGACTCGTCTCCATGGGCAACACCATCATCGTGATCGAACACAATCTCGATGTTATCAAGTCTGCCGACTACATCATCGACCTTGGCCCGGGAGGCGGTGAACACGGCGGTCGCGTCGTTGCCGCGGGTACGCCCGAAGAAGTTGCCCGGTCAAGGCGCTCACACACGGGCCAAGTCCTTCGCCCACTCCTTAACGGACGACTCGCGAAGAACGGCAACGGAAACTCTCGCCGCGAAGACAAGAAGATCGCGTGATGCTAGTTTCCGAGTCTAGACGCAGGCAATGATCGGCGCCTTGATTCTGATAGTGCCAAATAAGTTGGTACAATCTGACGCCAATGCTTAGGGTCAAGAGAGTATTCAAATCATTTGCCGAAGCCGACAAAGCTAACCGGGAGTTCTACAAATCTCTGTCCCCTTCTCAGCGCATGGATATATTGTTCACGCTGATTCGCACCCATCAATCCGACAGACCCGATGAAACTGGAACGAGACGAACAGAGTATCGAGTCATTAAACGCCCGTGATATGGTTATGTGATTGTCGGAGCTTTCGCGCTGGCGCATCACCGCTACACCGAAGATATAGACTTTTTGTAGGAGCATAGTTTGCCTTCAGCTTACGGTAACGGTCTAAAGCCCCTTGAGTTGGACGGAGTTTCCACCTATCCCCTCGCGACGCGCCCCAGCAAGGTTTCACTTAACGATTTTGCGAAACCGCTTCTCGAGGATTCATCGCTCGAGGATTTTCTTTCCAGTCTGCCCAACATTCTCGCCGTTCAAAGTTTGAGGGATCTTGCTGCGCGCATGCGTCGCGCGCGTGAACTCCAGAAACCAATCATTTGGGGAATTGGCGGCCATGTGATTAAGACTGGCCTTGCGCCAATTGTCATTGATCTGATGAAGCGAGGTTTTGTTACGGCTATTGCTGGAAACGGATCGGTGCTGGTTCACGATGCTGAGATAGCCATGGTGGGCTCTACATCGGAAGACGTTGACGCCACTCTCGGTGAGGGTGCATTTGGCGGAGCCGATGAGACTGGAAAGCTTTTAAACCGCGCGGCTCAGGAGGCGGCAACCGAAGGCATCGGTCTCGGCGAAGCCACCGGTCGCGTGTTGCTCCAGCTTAACCCAAAACACTCAAGCTATTCTCTGCTTTGTGCCACCTACGAATCGCGCATTCCTTTTACTGCCCATCTAACTATCGGTGGTGACATCGGACATTTTCATCCGCAGGCGGATGGCGCGGCACTCGGTGCTGCTACCCACACAGACTTCAGGTTGCTTGCGGAGCTGGTGCGCCAAATGGATGGTGGCGGAGTCTACTTAAATATTGGTTCGGCCGTCACGCTGCCGGAAGTTTTCTTGAAAGCGGTAACTTTGGTACGCAACCTCGGCAATCACCTTGGGGAGATTACAACCGCAAACTTTGACTTCATCCAATCTTACCGGCCGCTAACGAACGTCGTACGCCGTCCGACCGCCGACGGGGCCGGCCAGGGTTACAGCATCACCGGACATCACGAACTCACCATTCCACTGCTCGCCGCTCAGCTCATAAAAGGGTGCGTCGCTGACAGTTAACACCCCTCTCGGCAATCTAAAAACGTGATAGCAATCGAGTAGTTAACGCGTATAGAGAGGACGCTTGTGCCCCGTCTCGGCAGACAAGTCTGCTTTCTAAGCGAATCTACCTACGGATAACGTGAAGCAGCTCGGTCTTCCTAAAGGTCGCTCGCCTCCTGAGCGATCTACAAAAACAGAAAAATTTTGTCAGAAAGGGTTGACGCGGAGCGTCCGACGAAGTACTATCCTGATTTTGAAAACGGATTTCAATTTCAAGACTGCTCCTCCCATCGTTTGGCTCGGGGCTTCCAGAGGAGAGATCAATGCTTCGCCCAAGTCTTCCCAGACAGTTAGCCTGCCTGCTCGCCTTTCTTCTACTGTGGGGAGGATTCTCACCCGCGCAGGCAGAAGTCAGTAACGCCCGATCTTTATTGCGGGGACGTGTGCTCGATCAGAATCGTGCTGCCATTCCCGGAGCGAAAGTCGTTGCGGAAGCGACCGCGATTTCCGGCGGCGCCTCCACAGTAACGGACCAAAATGGTGAATTCTCGTTGACGCTCGAGTCGGGTGAGTACCTGGTGCGGGTAACTGTCGACGGGTTTGCCGACGCTTCCCAAACCATTCGCTTGAATCAGGGCAGCAACCCGTTCCTCGAAGTGATACTTCAGGTTGCCGGCGCAAACAGCAGTGTAACTGTCGAAGAACTTGGCGGCTATCAAGTCGACGCCATAGGAAGCGCCACCAAAACTCTGACACCACTGCGTGACATCCCCCAATCAATCACCGTCGTCACGAATGAACAAATCAAAGATCAGATGTTTATGAGCATTAGCGATGTGGTGCGCTACATGCCGGGTATTACCGCTCATCAGGGGGAGAATAATAGAGACGAGGTGGTGATCCGAGGCAACCGAAGCAGTGCCGACTTTTTCCTTAACGGAGTTCGCGATGACGTGCAATATTATCGCGACCTCTACAACCTTGATCGAGTTGAGACCATGAAGGGTCCTAACGCGATGATCTTCGGGCGCGGCGGAGGCGGCGGTGTCATCAACCGGGTAACCAAGGAAGCTTACTTCGCACCGCTACGAGAAATATCTTTTCAAGGCGGTTCATTCTCTAACAAACGCGTTTCAGCAGACTTTGAACAGCCTATCAACGAAAAGTTTGCGTTCCGGGCAAACGGCGTGTACGAGAACTCTGGAAGTTTTCGCAAATTTGTCGATCTCAAGCGTTACGGCATAAACCCGACCATTACCATTGTGCCTGGTAGCCAAACAAGGATCACTTTCGGCTACGAATATTTTCATGACGGGCGGACTGCCGATCGCGGTATTACTTCATTTCTGGGAAGACCGGCCGATGTTCCTATCGATACCTTTTACGGTAACCCTGACGATAGTCACGTCAGGGCGGATGTAAATCTCCTGTCGGCAACGCTAGATCAGCAGGTCGGTAAACTGAAGATTCATAATCGCACGTTGTTTGGCGATTATGATCGATCTTATCAAAACTACGTACCGGGCACCGTCAACTCAACCAAGACCCTGACTACTCTTACCGCCTACAACAACGCTACCCAGAGGCGCAATCTTTTCAACCAAACAGACGTCGTCTATGCAGCTTCGACCGGGCGAATTCAACATACCCTTGTAGGTGGCCTGGAGCTCGGTCAACAGCGAACCAGAAATCTTCGCAACACCGGCTTTTTCAACAATACAGCCACCTCAGTTCAGGTGCCTTATGACAACCCGACCATCTCGATCCCCGTCACGTTCCGCCCTAATGCAACGGACGCAAATAACCGTCTTCGACTAAATCTCGCCGCCACCTATCTCCAGGACCAAATCGAGATCTCTCGCCATGTGCAAGTCATTGCTGGAGTGCGATACGACTACTTCGACTTGAAATATCACAACAATCGAAACGGCGACGATCTTCGACGCATAGACAATCTTGTTTCGCCGCGTCTGGGAGTGGTGCTAAAGCCTGTGACTGAGGTCTCCCTTTACGGCAATTATAGCGTCTCCTACTTGCCAAGCGCCGGCGATCAATTCGCTTCGCTGACATCCATAACTCAGCAGCTGAAACCCGAGAAATTCACCAATTTCGAGTTTGGGATAAAGTGGGACTTGCGGCGTTTCCTCTCGTTAACATCGGCTGTCTACAGGTTGAATCGTACGAATACGAGATCGACTGATCCAAACAACCCGGCTAACATCATCCAGACTGGAAGCCAACGCAGCAATGGCGTGGAGGTCGGAGTTAATGGCAGTATCACGCGAGATTGGAGTATGGCTGGAGGCTACGCGTATCAGGACGCATTCATAACTAGTGCCACCACGGCGGCGGTAGCCGGAAGGCAAGTGGCCCAAGTGCCGCATCATACGCTTTCGCTCTGGAACAAATATCAGATCAGGCCGAGACTTGGAGTTGGTCTCGGACTCGTCTATCGGTCCGACATGTTCGCCGCGGTTGACAACACCGTTGTGTTGCCCGCCTACACACGAGTCGATACTGCGGTCTTCTATTCTTTCAACGAGCATTGGCGCCTTCAGGCAAACTTTGAGAACCTCTTCAACCGAACTTACTACGTCAATGCCGATAGCAACACTAACATTTCACCGGGATCTCCTCGCGCCGCTCGCGTCGGTTTGACAGCTAGATTCTGAGAGCACAAAAAATCAGGCCCAGGTCGAACGCAGCTTTTTCAGGCGGTGTCCTAATCTGAAAAATCTCTTTGCCTACCTTTGCGGCTCTTCGCGTGCTTCGCGGTTAATAAACCGGAAAACAACTTAACCGCAAGGCGCAGAGGACGCAAAGCTCACGCAAAGGGTAAATTAGGACACTATCTTTTCAGGCTGGGCACCCAACGTCGCGCCAATCGCTGTGTTATACTTCCCCTCCCCTTTTTGACGCCGACTTATTACCGAACTGTGGGCAGGATTGAACATGGACGCAGAGAAACTGAAACGCTTCCGCAGCCGCCTTCTAGCAGAACTACGT
>DATBSH010000434.1:0-7678 GCA_036559885.1 Pyrinomonadaceae bacterium | reverse complement strand
CGCGTCTCCGCGTCCCCGTGTCTCCGCGTCCCCGTGTCTCCGCGTCTCCGTGTCTCCGCGTCTCCGCGTCTCCGTGTCTCCGTGTCTCCGCGTCCCCGTGTCTCCGCGTCTCCGTGTCTCCGCGTCTCCGTGTCTCCGCGTCCCCGCATCCCCGTGTCCCTATTCTCCCTGATCGAGCGAGAATCCACGCTCTCCATCGAAGGTATATAAGTTTTCCGTCTTGATGAAATCGTAGCCGGCACCAGCGACTCGATTCAGCAGTGCGATCACCTGACCGTGAGCAACGGTTTTCCCCTCGGCTTCGGGCAAGAAACGACAGCGCCAGTGATCCGAACAGAAGGTCTCAGCATGTCCTCCTGGCCAGACTTTCACTCCCCGATTACTGATCATGGTTAGCTTTAGCCCATCCCCGCTCAGCTTGCTTACGTCACCACCCAGATCATTCGCTCCACCTTTGGTCCAATCGAGAAAAACGTCTACGCCAACTAGCTCTTTTTTGCTCGCCGGAGTCGAACTGACTGATGCTCCAGCTGACTGACTATCCATCTTTTTGTAGGCAACCGCTTTTAGAATCTGCGGACGTTGGCCCAACCGCTGAATGACAGCGTCCGCAAATTCCTTTGTTCCGACTTTTTGCTTGCTAACCTTTTCATCATAGATGTCGTAGGTGTGAATGCCATCCTCAATTGTACGCAGCCATCCGTTATGTACCTGTTCAGCCGTGTTGGTTAATCCTATGTGGACCAACATCATCACCGCTCCCAACAGGAGACCGGTAGGATTCGCAAGATTCTGGCCTGCACGCCTCGGCGCCGAACCATGAATTGCTTCAAACATCGCGACGTGCTCGCCGATGTTGGCGGATCCTGCGAGACCGACCGAACCGGCAATTTGTGCAGCCACGTCTGAAAGCACATCTCCATAAAGGTTCGGCATAACGACAACATCAAATGCATTGGGTGTGTCGGCCAGCTTGGCGGCTCCAATATCAACAATCCAATGCTCGTTCTCGATATCCGGGTAACTCGCAGCTATCTCGTTAAAGACCTTGTGAAACAGACCGTCAGTCAACTTCATGATGTTGTCTTTAGTGAAACAGGTGACCTTCTTCCGATTGTTTCGGCGGGCGTACTCGAACGCATAGCGCACAATCTTTTCCGACCCCGGACGTGAGATAAGTTTCAAACATTGCACCACCTGGTTTGTCTGCCGGTGCTCGATACCTGCATATAAATCCTCTTCGTTCTCGCGAACGATCACGACATCCATATTCGGATGTTTGGTCTCAATGAACGGGTGGTAAGAAACACACGGTCGCACATTGGCGTAAAGTCCTAACACCTTGCGCACCGTCACGTTCAAACTCTTGTAGCCGCCACCTTGTGGGGTCGTGATTGGTGCTTTTAGAAATACCTTGGTTCGGCGCAGCGACTCCCAGGCGCTCGGTTCGATTCCCGAGGTATTTCCGGCGAGATACACCTTCTCACCAATCTCAATTGTCTCGATGTCCAGTGGAGCTTTTGCTGCCTCCAAAATGTGGAGCGTGGCTGCCATGATCTCGGGACCAATGCCGTCGCCGTGCGCAACTGTAATAGGAATGCGTGTAGCCATTTTGAAAGCCTTTCAGATTGTTTTTCGGAAGCAGGAGATAGTAAGCGATAGCACCATAACACGCCAATCGTGTCCCACTATTTTTCCGTGCCGCGACTTTGTCGCCGCCAGTTGACAGTTAGGGGAAAACACTGAAAAAACCCCTACAAAGTGGCGGCTCTATAAGGCGCGGATCGGGAGCGCACTCGAAAGAGTTGCGTTTTATGGAAATTATCCTTGACGCCTTCGAAAGGCAGCGGGCATACTTTTGAGTACAGATACCTGCTCTCGCGCGTCAATGGTGAATGCGCCTGTCCGTGATCGTAAAGCGACGAGGTTCGGCCTGAATGAGAGTGAGGCAGTTGTCAACTAGTTAGAAGCCGCTCTCGAGATTTAGAGCACCGGGTTCCGTCGCAGCTCGCCGAAAGTATCGGCCGTCTCCCTCCGAACTGCATCAGCGAATTCCAAGCAAGCCCGCGCTTCCTTAAAAAAGGATAAGTAAGAAGAATGGCTACAAAACTCTATGTAGGAAACCTCTCTTTCCGTACCACGAGCGAAGAACTTCGCGAAGCCTTCTCCACAGTGGGCACCGTGGAATCAGCTTCGGTGATTGAGGACAGGGAAACCGGACGTTCACGTGGCTTTGCTTTCGTCGAAATGGCAACACCCGAAGAGGCGGCGGCGGCTATTGAGGCGTTCAATGGCAAGGATTTTGGCGGTCGCAATTTGACCGTCAATGAAGCTAAACCAAGGACTGACCGAGGAGGAGGTGGGCGCGGCGGTTACGGTGGTGGTCGTGGCGGACGCGGCGGCTACGGTGGCGGTGGACGTGATCGTGACAACGATCGCTTCGAACGCGAGCCTCGTTGGTAAGCTTTCTCAGAAAGAGATAGGTCTTATAGGTCGAATAGGACCTATAAGACCTATTTTCGTCCAACCAAATCCCACCTATTTCCTCGCCTCAGGTGTAATCTTCAACGTTAGTCGTTCACTTCCTCGCATTATTTCAATCGAATACTCCTGCCCCGCCTTCATCTCGCCAAGCGCATAGGTATAGTCGTAAACGTTTTTGATCTCGCGACTATCAATCTTCACGATCTTGTCGCCCGCTTTCAGTCCTGCTTTCGCTGCAGGTGAAGCGTCGCGCACCCCATCGAGCAGCAGGCCATCATTGCTATCCGCGTAGTTAGGAATGGTTCCCAGGTAGACTCGGAAACCGGTGGTGCGCGGGGTGGCGTCTGATTTAGAGGCCGTATAGGTAACGCGGCTCTGTGCTTGATCAAGTTGTCGGATAATTCTTCCCACGAGACCTACCACACGCGCTTCATCTTCGTAGTTGATCTTCTCGGACGTGTCGGAGGGTTTGTGATAGTCAGAGTGATTTCCTGTCCAAAAGAACAGAACCGGAATCTGTTTTGAGTAAAAAGAGGAATGGTCACTTGGACCATATCCGTCCTCCTGCAGCACTAAATCAAACGCGCGGGCCGAATCGAGCGAGACGACTGGTCGTCCGTTTGCGGAAACTACTATCGGCATGCCCGTTTTGCTTCTGCCGTCTCCGCTATCGCCCGAATCGTTAACTTTAACCGTCATCGTGTTTTGCTGATTATTGGAATTGATGATATCGCGCCATTCTTTTGCAGTACCGACGCCACCTATCACCAATTTCTGATCTTTCATCCGGCCGATCATGTCCATATTCAGCATGGCGACGGTGTTTGCGAGCGGCAGTAGAGGATGATTGACGTAGAAGTTCGAACCCAACAATCCTTCCTCCTCTCCACTAAAGGCCATGAAGACGATAGTTCGCTTTGGCCTGAACGTTTTTGAAGTGAAGATTCGGGCCAACTCCAACACACCGGCAACGCCTGAGGCGTTATCGTCGGCGCCATGATGTATCTCGCCTTCGCGTTGTGCCAAACTGCCCTGACCGCCGCGACCCAGGTGATCGTAGTGCGCACCAACGATGATTACTTCATTCTTTACTGTGGGGTCAGAACCTTCGAGCACGCCGACGACGTTGTAGGCGGGGACTTCGCGACGCATTACGTCCGTAGCCAAAGTTACTGTTGATTTTATCTCCAGGTTGAAGTTCTTCGTTACTCCACAAGGTGTCGAGCAGTTGGTACCGCCACTGACCCATTTAGCCATTTCCTTTTCTGCTCTCGTCAGCACTTCCAGGTTCGGCATTTCGAGCAATGCCGCCCCCATCTGGCGCGAGACGACTATGACAGGTAAACCTGCGTCACCGCCGTTGTCGTAGCGCGGGACCGACAAGCGATCCTCCGCAAAGTTGTTCTCGCGGGCGATCATGACGAGCGCTGCTGCACCAGCGTTGCGCGCTGCTACGGCTTTCCATCGAGCATCTTCGTACCGCGCGAATTGCCCATGCGGATTGTCACCGTCGGGAGTGCCTGCGAAAACAACGGCGACTTTCCCATTGGCACCACGAAAATAGTCGTCGTATTTCAATTCCGCGGAGGTAATTCCGAATCCCGCGAACACTGCCGGGACGCCGTCAACTCGACCGCTCTTCGAGAAGCCAAGTGGTGCCCAATCTGAACCAACAGAAAACGACTTTGATTCGATGGAAATGCTCAAAGCGTTGCCGCGACCGAGGGTAACGTTGGCGACGTAAGGAAAGTCTTGCAAGTACCCAGAAATGTCTTTTTGCTTCGAAGCCGTTGGAACAATCGGCTTTAGTCCGAGGCGCGAGAACTCGACTGCGGTGTAACGTGCAGCCTCATTAGCTCCGACTGTTCCCGTACGACGGCCATCAAGCGCGTCTGATGCGAGGTAGCTGATGTGCTGCCGCAACTTCTCCGCACTTGGTTCGATTTGCAACGACGTCTGCTGGGCAACAACGGCAATGACTGCCAGCAACAGAGTGATTAGCAGTGCGGAGGATCGTTTGGTATTCATGGTCTTAATCTTTCTTTGATCAATGACGAACTAGCCGATGAGCTTATTTAGAACGCAAGGTCTCAGATAGACGTCACTCTTGATTGGCGATTGGCTGCCACTATCAATCGGCGATTGGCAATCGGCAATTTCCATCATTCCACCCAATCAGCAATGAAGATATTCGTGTCACCTTGTTTAGCTGCATTTCTGTTTGAAGCGAACACAAGCTTCTTTCCATCGCGCGTAAACATCGGAAAGCCATCAAACGTGTCGTTGAATGTCAGCCGCTCGAGTCCCGTGCCGTCGACATTTATCTTGTAAAGATCGAAATTGCGCCCGCGCGGGTCGTCCATGTTCGACGCGAAGATGATCCGCTTGCCATCGGGAAAAAAGTACGGACCAAAGTTCGCCTTTCCATTCCGCGTGACTTGCTTCTTGTTCGAGCCGTCGGCGTTCATCACCCAGATTTCCAACGTCGTTGGTCTGATTAGATTCTGTTTCAGCAGGTTAAGATAGTCGGCCTTCTGCCGTTCAGTTTGCGGGTGATTCGCTCGAAAGACAATTTGTTTGCCGTCATAAGACCAGAACGGTCCGCCATCGTAACCCAACTCGTTCGTTAGACGACGAACATTCGTGCCATCCGCATTCATTGTGTAGATGTCGAGATCGCCGTCGCGCATGGAAGTAAACACCAGTTTCTTTCCATCGAGAGTAATCGTCGTTTCGGCGTCGTATCCGGGCGTGTTCGTTAGCCGTTTGAGATCCGGACCATCGGGTTTGGCGGTAAAGATGTCGAAATCAGGATAGACCGCCCAGACATAACCCTGAGAAAAATCTGGTCTTGGCGGACAGGTTTTTGAGCCAAGATGTGTGGACGAATAAAGAATGCGGCGACCGTTGGGGAAAAAATAGGAACAGGTTGTGCGCCCGTCTCCGGTGGAGATCATCTTTACATTCGAACCGTCAATGTTCATGGTGTAGATCTGATCACAGCCACGCCCATCGCGAGTCGATTGAAAGATTAGTTGTTTCCCATCGGCAGAGAAGTAGGCTTCAGCGTTCTCGCCGGCAAACGTCAATTGTTTTAGATTCCGAAGGTGTTTTTCGTCGGGCAGGAGGAGGGATGATTGCGTGTTGTTTTGCGTCGTGTTCAGTGAATGCGCGTTCGGAAGCACGACCAGTAACGATGATACGAGAAGAGTGGTGAGTAACAGGATTTTCAAACCGAGAACTCCTGAGGCTGAAGAATATATGTCGTATAGATTCTATCGCTCTCTAAGCGCGCGCACCTGAGGCCATTAACCCTTCAGCTTTCTCGGTGACTTGCGCTCTTCTACGACGCACAATCAACAATATCAACGCGCTGACTCCCACAACCAGACTAATCAATTGCGAGGTTGATAAACCCGTCAACGTTGTCAGACCGAGGATGTCACCGCGCGGATCGTCCCGCACAAACTCAATTGCAAACCTGATCACCGAGTAGAGGAGCGCATATGCCAGGATCACTTGTCCGCTGAATACGCGCCGCTTATGTAGCCACAAGAGAAAGAAGAACACCAGCAGCATCGCAAACGATTCATAAAGCTGCGTTGGGTGCAAATACGCATCGGTCGGGACGCCTGTAATGTCATGGCCCAATTGCGTGAACTTAACTCCCCATGGAAGATTAGTCGGCTTTCCCCAACAGCAACCGGCGGCAAAACAACCTTGTCTACCAAAGAAGTTTCCCAGCGCGATTCCGGGCGCGCACGCGTCCGCCGTTTTCCACCACGGCAA
Organism: Pyrinomonadaceae bacterium; assembly: GCA_036559885.1. Lineage (GTDB taxonomy): Bacteria > Acidobacteriota > Blastocatellia > Pyrinomonadales > Pyrinomonadaceae > PSRF01. The sequence goes on along the minus strand of DATBSH010000434.1, from coordinate 1,405 downwards.
CCCATACCGCTTCATGAGCAAGTAACCGGTGAGAATCGCAGCAAGTAAGCCTCCGTAGAACACACCGCCCGACCGAAGAAAATCCAGCGAGATCAGTTGCCAGGGATTGTCGCGATATTCAGGTTCAGTAAACAACATCAGAACCTTAGAGCCGACGAGCGAAGCGAGCAGCATCCAGAGACATAGGTCGTAAATCTTTTCGCGTGGCAAACCATCGCGAGCCGCGAGTCTGACCGAAAGAAGAATGGCGCAGAGAAACGCGAGCGCCAGAAACACGCCGTAAGTGTTAACAGGAAAATTGCCGATGTGGAAAAGTTCTGGATACATCTTTCAAGGTGACCTAAGGCCTAAGTTCCAAGACCAGCTGTAGACTTCTTTCGACTCCCAAAGATCACATCGTACGCAAGCAATACCGCGCCAAACGTAATGCTGGCATCCGCTACATTAAACGTCGGCCAATGATAGCTGCCGGCATGGAGCACGATGAAATCCACGACGTAGCCCAGACGAATGCGATCCGTAAGGTTGCCGACGATGCCTGCGAGTAACAGTGCGCAGGCACCGAGGATTCGATCATCATTTCGCGGTGTTCGCCAGAAATAATAAAGCACTGCAATCGACGCAACGATGGCCAGCACGACGAAAAACCAACGGCCGAATGCTCCGCCTTCCTGGAGTTGTCCGAATGCTATTCCGGGATTTTCGTTATAGATGAAGGCGAGAAAACTCGTGACGTGGCGTTCCTGGCCAAACCGAAGCCCACGCACCGCCCACGCCTTGCTGGCCTGATCGGCGATATAAATGCCGAAAGCTGCGAGGAGATACGCGCCGCGCCAAGCGAAACGTGCACGAATATTGTTAATAACCTGAACCTCGTTCATATCAAGATCCGGCAAAACTCAAGGTTTAGATGCTGAATCCAGTCCTGAGATTTCAACTACGGAACGGGAGCGAAGCGACCGATTTCAACTGACTGGATCGCCAAAGTTAGTTCAATCGGTCGCTTCGCTCCCGTTCTGCAGTTGAATTTTTCCGGGCGCTTACCTTTGTTTTTTAAGCCATCCTTCCTTAGCTGCAGTTAACGGCCGTTGCATCACGGCTTTGCACAAAAAGTCAGTTTAGGAGTCGGTGGATTTGCCAACCGCGAAGCGGTTGAATTGAATAGCCGTGGGCAACGCCCACGGTAAGCACCGTCAACCCATCCGACCCTGAAAGGGTCGAATTTCCGTATTGTTCGACCCTTACAGGGTCGGATTCATCGTCGGTTCGGATCCGGTGGCGTTGCCACCGGCTACTCAATTGGTTCGCTACGCGAACCGTCGAGCGACTTTTTGTGCAAAGCCTTGCATCACCGTCTGAACACTTAGTCTAACGAACCTTCTCGTTCGATTTCCTCCAGTGCCGC
>DATBSH010000433.1:0-25378 GCA_036559885.1 Pyrinomonadaceae bacterium | reverse complement strand
ACGAGTTTCGTGTTTAGTTCGTGTGACTTCGTGGATCGTTCCTTTTGTCCAGAAAACTAGAGACGATCCACGAAGTCACACTAACCAACACGAACCAAAACACTCCTGCCTCGAGCTAGATCCGACTTTTGAGGCAAAGCTTCGCCAATGCCAGTTCAATCGGTCGCTTCGCTCCCGTTCTTTAGTTGAGTGTTGTCGGCGAATTTATTCGAACGGCAAGGAAATTACCTGCAGCAATCGCAAAATCACTGCGCCAGCAGCCAAAACCCAAGCAACAGGCCAATCACCATCCAAAACGTTCGGCGATGATGCCCGCTTTGCTTTGTTCACACACCTAAATCAACCTTCGTCTTAACAAGTCCAGTGCAGCTTGTGATGCGCGCCAACGAACGAGATGTCGATCGCCCGGAATAATTAGCTTCCGGTGCTCGATGTTTCCTTCCATAGCTAACGCCACGAACACGAGACCGACTGGTTTATCTTCTGTCGCACCTCCGGGTCCGGCAATGCCTGTAATCGAAAGACCAAAGTCCGTTCCTGCACGTTTGCGAATGCCTTCGGCCATTGCCTCCGCGACGGGCGCACTCACTGCCCCATGGTGCAACAGCAGGATCGGCTCGACACCAAGTGTTCTCATTTTGGCTTCGTTCGAGTACGCCACTACGCCCTCTATGAAGTACTTCGACGAACCCGGAATCTCTGTTAACCGTTGTGCGACCAAACCTCCGGTACAACTTTCCGCAACCGCCAGAGTGTAGCCGCCAACGGAAAGCTTCAGTCCAACGACTTGCTCCATCGTCTCACCCGCGAACGCAAATATAGAATTTCCTAAACGCTCTTCAATTTCTTCCGACAAACGATCGAGCAAAGTCTCGGCGTCTTTTTCGGTGCGCCCGCGTGCCGTGAGGTGAATCTCGATTTCACTCTGGTTGAAAAGAATCGTTGTCTGGGGGTTCTCGTATCGTGAGTAAACCGGCGCAATCTTTTCGTCGACTGCCGATTCACCCATTCCCGCCACCCGCAACATCCTGCGTACCACCTTTTGATTACCGGCCCGACTTGTTAGCCGATGCGCAACGTAGTTTTCGAACATCGGTTTTAATTCGCGAGGCGGTCCGGGCAGAAGTACGATTGCTGTACCCTGATGATCTATGAACATGCCCGGTGCCGTGCCGTTGGGATTCGGAAGTACCTCTGCGTCTTCGATGACCATCGCCTGTCGCGAGTTTCGTTCGGGCATTGAAACTCCGAAGCTTTGAAACCTTTGGCGAATCTCCGCCAGTACCTGTTCATCCAGTAAGAGACGACGACCAAGCGCACGCGCTGTCACCTTGCGCGTGATGTCGTCTTCAGTTGGTCCAAGTCCGCCTGTTGTAATGACAACTTTTGAACGTCTGGTCGCGTCTTTGATGGCTTCTTCAAGACGTGCATCATCATCGCCGACGATCGTCTTCAGCTTTACTTCGATTCCGAGGCGATTGAGTTGTTCGGTAAGCCAGAGGCTGTTGGTGTCCGTACGGTCAGGCGCGAGGAGCTCTGAACCGATAGCGATGATTTCAGCTGTCAGCGATTCAAACAAGAGCGGCTCGCAACACGATTGGTTAATTCAGCGATGAGTTTTCGTCTTGATAGACCTCGTGAAGCACTTCTGAGATCGGCGGCCGTGCAGTCATAGCCGGTGATACTAGCGGAGGCGGCTGCACCTGTGCAGAAACATTCTGCACACTCGAATCTTTCTTCGATTCTTCCGAGTTGTTCTTGACCAGAAGTCGACTCTCCTGAAGCAGTTGAGATGCCTGCTTGCGTCGCATTCGCTCAAGATTTCGCACTGCCGCGAGCTTTTGCGGCGCTATAGATGGATTTCCTTCAAGCCGACGCAACATCGAGACGTAACGCCGAAGCTGCGGAGATGGTGCAACGTTCTGGCGCTCGTCGTACGCCTCGTCTTCGAGAACGCGTCCCAGATACTCGACTGTGATGTCGTACTTTCCGATGCGATGGTAAAGTGCGCCCAGGGCGAAGAGGTGCAGCGCGGGACAATCCGGCATGAAATCAAAAGCCCGCTCTCCTTCGTCGATCACCTCGACAACCTCGAAAGCGTACCAGCGCCTATCGTCGTCCCGCAGGATAGAGTCAGCGGCAACATAGAAATTGAATATGTGCTCGAGCTCTCGCGTCATGGAACGGTGATTCAACATCCACACGAGAAAAATGATGCCAGTCGCGAAGAACATCATCATCGGAGAAACTCCGACGAGTTGAAGAATCGCAACAATCACCACTAGGGCAATAGACTTTTGTACGAGTCGCTTATTATTAGATCTCATAACCAGATACTTCTAATTCCGGGTGACCCGATTAGTAATTGCGCGGCCGGTCTCCTCGGTAGAAAGACTGCCGCCGAGATCTCTCGTCGTTTCATTCGCGGAGATCGTTAACTTAACTGCTTCTTCAATCTTGCGGCTGTCGGCTGGGAAACCAAGGTATTCTAGCATCATCGCTGCAGTCAGAATAGCACCAATTGGATTTGCGATTCCCTTGCCCGACATTGGTGGAGCACTGCCATGCACGGGCTCGAACAGCGACACCCGTCCGGGATGAATGTTTCCTGAAGCTGCGAGTCCCAAACCTCCCTGAATAGCGGCACCGAGGTCGGTGAGGATATCGCCGAACAAATTGTTGGTAACGATCACATCGTACTGCGATGGATCCAACACCATGAACATGGCCATCGCGTCTACATACTGGTGATTTGCTTCGATGTCGCGGTAGCTTGCAGCAACTTCTTTGAAGACGCGTTGCCACAGATCACCGCCAAACCGCTGCACGTTCGATTTGTCAGCCATGGTCACACGCCGGCGTCCGTTCGCCCGCGCGTATTCAAATGCGGCAATGATTATTCGCTCAACACCTCGGCGCGTGTTTACTTCATCCTGCAGAGCAATCTCATCTGCGGTGCCACGTTTCAAAAAGCCACCAGCCCCACTGTACGCGCCCTCGGTATTTTCACGAAAAACAACAAAATCGATGTCTTCAACCTTACAGTTCGCCAATGGCGTCAAACGACTGTCCATTAGTCGCACTGGTCGGAGATTGATGTAGAGATCGAGTCCGCGACGCATACCGAGCAGGATATCCTCTGCGTGTTGATTTGACGGCACGCGCGGATCACCGAACGCGCCCGCGAGGATAGCGTCAAATTTCTCGCTCAGCATTTCGAGCGCGCCGGGAGGCAGGGTAACTCCTTCGTTCAGAAACTTATCGGCGCCCCAATCGAACTCAGTGAACTGCAATTCGAGATGGCTCGACTGATTGAGCGCGTCAAGCACACGCCTGGCTTCCCGAATTACTTCGGGTCCAATCCCGTCACCTGGAATGACTGCGATCTTCTTCATGATTCTGATGTCCGACACGCTTTATTAGCTTGTCGCGACGTGCCACAGATTCAACTTCTCTCTGGAATGCGCGCTGCTGCCATATCTCAACGTCAGTTCCTGAAAGAAGTGAATCTATGGCACGTCACGACAAGCTGAAAGCGTATCGGACATTTAGAACGGCACACACAATACCGGCACCCGCGATCCCCTTAATACTCTCTCCGCAGTTGAGCCAAACAGAATTTCTTCTGGTGGAGTGGATCTTCCCTTAACTCCCATCACAATCATCGGCAGATCAAGATCACGCGCGATTTTAAGAATCTCTATAAAAGGCGCTCCAACCACGATCATTTTTTCAATATTGACTCCTTGCTGATCTCTGTCTTCGAGCATGTTGATGAACGAACCTTCTGCTTGTTCACGTAAACGACCGCGAATTTCGTCGGAAGTGCCCAGGCCGGCCGCGACCGCGTCGTCGACGAAACGTTCATCGATTACATGCAACAACGTAAGGTCCCCTTGGGGTGCTGCCATGCCGATCGCCACACGCAATGCATTCAACGAGCAAGGCGAGAAGTCGATGGGAACCAGTATTTCCGGTGACTTCAGCAAGTGACTAACCTCCTCCCTCTCAACCGGAGCAGTAGCCCGACTCTCGGTAGCTATTGCCTCACGACTTAAGTACACGCGCGGTAATACTCGGCAGACTCGCCAATACGGTGTCGCCCACAACCTTCATGCTATCCGCGGAAATCTTATCGATGGTGTCGTCAGGCTTGTGCCAATATGGATAACCATTGAGCTGGATTAGATCGACTGAGTCTATGCCTGCTGCAAGAAACGGTTCATGATCATCACCACCCACGCCCTCCGACCGATCCACGAAAATCTTCCCGTACCCCAAGGATCTTCCAGTTTCCCAGATGATGTCTTGCAACCACTTCGTGCTCATAGTGTCGCGACCCAGCTCCAGTTTTTTATAACCCATCATGTCAAGCAGGATGAGGGCACGCGTGCGACCCAATTCCCCACGCTCGTGCAATTGTGAAACGTAATGCCGGCTACCGTAAGTGTTGTCAGGAGCGTTTGGCTTTCCGCATTCATCCCAACCTTCACAGAAAGCTTCTTCGCCATCGAAGAAGACTAAGCGATAAGTCGCCTTCGGTTTTTCTTTGGTGTTCCCGAGCACGCGGCCTATCTCTAGCAGCGTGCCAACGGATGCGCCCGGATCATTCGCGCCGACAAAACGCATGTCGTTGTAAAGTTTGGTATCGTAATGGCTGGCGATCAGAATCAAGTTGTTCGTCTCACCGGAAATCTCGCCGATGATATTGATGAGCTTCTTTTCACCCACTGGAGTGCTCGCGACGAATTCGTCGGTAGTCACCTTCAATCCATCCAACTTTAATTGATCGATTATGTAGTTACGTGTTTTCTCAAGTGCGGGTGTGTCCGGTGGTCTGGGACCGATATCCAGCTGTTTGCGAACGTGTTCCATCGCGCGTTCGCCGTTGAATGCTATTGTTAAGGGAACGGACGAAGGACTCGCAGGAGCGGTCGACACGCGCACGCGAGGATTGACTGGTAAAGGCTCGTTCTTAGGACAGGCGGCGAAAAACAACGGAAGCAGCACGCACGAAGCAATAACAAAACTGCGCGCCCGTGGTGTTGTTCTAACGCGAGGCATGCATTTGACAACGTGAACTATCTAAGACCCTCTGTGCTCTGTGTGCTGTGTGGTTGAGGTTGTGTTGCGCCTTCGAAACCACAGAGACGTAAAGAACACTAGGGATCACGGAGACAATTATTGCTTCTCAGTCTCTTTTGAAGTTACTGAAGAGCGGCCACGTCCTGACAGTCGATCAAAAGCCTTCGCCCCGAATGTCAGCGGCTTGTCGATCGCTGCATTCAGAGCTTCTGACATCGTGATTGCTTCGAGCTGAAGTAACGTCGCGATTTTCTTCTCGAGCGGCAGACTGCCAAATTCCTTCGCTAACTGATCTGGTCTCGACGTGGTTTGCGCAGCAACTTGCCGGCGGATGACGCGAAGAACTACTTCGCCATCGCCTTCCAGCTTCGCGTGGCAAGCCAAACGTAACGACTGATCTAACTGCTCCTGCGTCAGGAAAGTTTGTTCAATGCTGCCGGGCGGTGAGAGCAGATCAGCACCGGCGTTGACCTTAACGATGCAAGTGGAACACTCACCTTTGCCGCGCATGCAACCAGCGCCAACGGGCGCGCCCAATCTCTTCGCGGCATCGATTAAATAGGTTCCCGTGGCCACCATGCCAGTGACGCCAGACGGTTCGAAAGTGATTGTTACTGGCATAAGAAACTCCGCGTCGATTTAGTGATGAGGTTATACCGGATGCGCCCGCAACGCAAAAGGGACACGAAGAATATCCACAGATTACGCAGATTACACAGATTAAGAGCTAAATAGGTAAGTTGACGTGCTCTTGCTACCTCAAAAGTGGATCCTCAACATTCAACTTAGCTCTCTTAGCTCATAATCTGTGTAATCTGCGTAATCTGTGGATATTCTTTTGTTAGCGCGCCCGGCCGGCAATGTGGCGGATCTTCGGTTCGACGTTGGTTTCTTCGCTGGGCTTATGCTTGCGCGCGCGTCGGCATTCAGCACAAATGCCAATCATTCTCAATAGATGTTCAGTAATTTCAAAGCGATGTTTGGCCGCCATCGCGTCCTGGATGGCTTCGAGCTCGGCTGAGAAGAACTCAATTATCTTTCCGCACTCTGAGCAGATCATGTGATCGTGATGTTGGTGTTTGTATTGATGTTCGTAATGCGTACGTCCATCACCAAACCGAACCTCACGCGCGAGCCCGGCTTCGGTCAGTAATTTCAACGTGCGGTAGACGGTTGTTTGACCGACGCCCGGATCTTCCTGTTTGACGAGTTGGTAGAGATCTTCGTTGGAGAGATGTGCTTCGGTGCGAAGAAAAACGTCGAGGATTAGGTCGCGTTGAGCAGTACGTTTGAGTCCTTTTTTCTGGAGGTGCCGGAGAAAAACTTCCTGCTCCTCGGTCGTCGGTTCAGGCCGTGCCATGCTATTGAGATTTTAGCATTGTGCCGGAGTGCTTGAAAGAGTCCGAATCGACGTTGGCCGTTGAGTCTTCTCGGTGCAACCTCTGTGTCCGAAAGTAGATCCTTTATTTGACCGTTACGAGCGGATCCGAGATTTGTCGAGTTGGTAAAAAAGCAAATCCAGTTTTACTTTGACTTAGCTTCCTCACCGGCAAATTTTCCTCACCGCTAAAAAACTCTCTATCTCCCCCTGTTTTGTGTGACAATGCAAGCCGCCCTCGCACTGCTGAAGACCGCCTTTCCCCGACAGCGTATTCTCGTGCCGGAACTCCCCACTGGTCGCGAGTTAATTCCTTCAGCGTTCGAACTAACAATCAATGAGCGAGCTGTATACCCCAGGACCCGAGTTACAAAGGGATTGGAAACTGGATGCTGCCGCTTTCGATCGCTTACTTCACTGGCTCGATGGCGGTTTCGATTCCGAAGGTCAGAAATACATCGAAATGCGGCGACGCCTTGTCGCGTATTTCGATCGTAAGAATTGTTCGGCTCCCGAGGAACTAGCTGATGAAACACTGAATCGTGTTGCTCGTCGTCTTCACGAAGAAGGTATTACGGAGGCGGAAACGCCCGCGAAATACTGTTACATCGTTGCTCGGTTTGTTTTCATGGAGAGCGTGCGACGAATGCGACAGGAACAGAAATTACGAGGAGAATTAGGATGGCTCGCGCAATCAGTAAGCCCTGCCACTCAAGAGATCGATGATCGATATGAGCGCATGCTCGAATGCATGCGAACTTGTATTAAGAGTCTCGATTCGGGGAAGCAGGAGCTAATACTGAGCTACTACACGGGAAAACAACGACAAAAAATTGAGAATCGTAAACGGTTCGCGGATAGGTTAGGGATTACGACGAACGCCTTGAGCATCCGGGCGTGCCGAATTCGAGACGAGCTTGAGAATTGTGTAAGGCAGTGTTTGAAGACTGAATGAAATACTTCTCTGTTTTGCGCTTATATCTGTGAGAAGTTCTTCATTAAATATGAAAGAACGTTCATATAATCGCCAGTTACTTATAGGCTATCTGTTTTGCTCTCTTCCGGCCGAGGAGACAGAGCGACTCGATGATCTGAGTTTTACGGACGAACGTTTTGTACAAGAGCTAAGACTCGTCGAAGATGATCTTGTCGATGCTTATGTCCGTGGGGAACTGGCCGCGAACTTGCTGACTCGGTTTGAGACGTGCTATCTGAGTTCACCGCTACGACGGGAAAAGGTCGCTTTAGCGAGAGCTCTGTACGGCTACGGTGAGGAAAACCGTAAAGTCGTGGCACAGCAACAACGCCAATCGCCCTTGCGCACGTTTTTCTTTCCCGAATTCCTTAGTCACAGGCCGTGGCAATGGACCTTCGCAGCTGCTGTCTTAATTCTAGTAGGGCTTTCCGGTTGGTTGATATTCCACAAGAGGCGTGTGATGCCGGTTCCGCAGCAAACCGAGATCACACTGGGCAGCGGTGCTGAAAAGGAGCGTGTGGCGAGCACCAATCCGACCCAAGAGCCGCAAACAGAACCGACGGAACCGAGTGCAGAAACTAATCCGCAGGAAAAGAAGAAACCGGAGCCTGGTGTCGCTGCAGAAGTTGCCTCAATCGTTTTAGCGCCGCAGGTTAGAGGTGGAACAACAGTCGCAGCTGTATCTCTCAAATCGGTAACAGGGTACGTCGCAGTACATCTGGAGTTGGAACCAAACGACTATTCACTTTACAGGGTTGAGCTTCTTCGTCAGACCACCGGAGAAGTTTTGTGGCGTGCCAATAATTTATCGTCGCGCAGGCACGATGGCGATCAGACGATTAATGTGCGTTTGCCTGTGGGCGTACTGAACCGTGAGTCGTACGTTCTCAGAGTCTCTGGTTTGTCGCAAACAGGAGCCTCTGAATTAATCAGTGATTATGGTTTTCGAATTGTAAAATAACCCCCGACAACAGAGTAAAACCGTTGGCCATGACTTTCGGCCAAAACACCGATGGGCTAGCGCGTCCGAAGGGCCAGTAGCTGTCTCGCGAGTTCCTACAATGTGCCGAGATTTTCATTGCGGCATATCTTCGAATTGCACCTCAAGAATATACCTCTGCTTGTCTGCTCTGTTCCTCGTCGTGCTGTGCTTTGAGACTACAGCGGCGGCCAACGACAATCAATCGCTTGCCCAAAATTCGCCGCAAGCATCAGCCGCTGCTGCTCCACCAGAACCTCCCAAGGTCATTCGACTAGAAAATGGGAATCCGATAACTGCACAGGTTTCTGAAGCGCAAAAGTTCGTTTATGAACTGGTCTTGAACCCTGGCCAATACGCTCGTGTAGTAGTCAAACAGAATGGATCGGATGTTTCTGTAGCCGCGCTGACAAGTGAGAACAAACGCATTGTCAATGTCGACTCGGAGTTTCGTTACTTTGGTGAGGAGCGACTGGACTTGGTCGCAGATGCTAACGGCCGCTATCTAATTAAGGTTTGGAACAAAATTCCGATGTCCGCAGGTTCTTACGAAATCCGACTTGAGGAGCTTCGAACCGCTACAGACAACGAACGCATTCTGCACGAAGCACAGGCACTACATACCCAAGCTTTTGACCTCTATTTCCCTCGAACGAATATCGAGAGGGCGCAAGTGCTGGCAGAGCGTTCCTTGCAATTGTTTGAGTCAGTGGAGGGTCGCGATAGTTTGAACGTGGCTGAGAACCTGACGACTCTGGGATCGATTCACATTCTTCGAGCGCAGTTGGACATCGCTGGGCCGATGCTTCAACGCGCTCTGCAGATCAGAGAGAAAGTTCTGGGCCCGCAGCACCCACTAGTGGCGAAATCGTTGGGTGAACTCGCCATCTTTTGGGAGAGGAAGGGATATTACCAGAAGACGGAGGCCCTGCATCTCAAGGCATTACAAATCAAAGAAGCTGCTTTGGGCCCTGACCATTCGGAGGTCGGATACTCGATAAATATGCTGGCAAATCTGCAGGCGCAGCTAGGAAATTATGCAGCCGCAAAGCCTTTATATGAACGCGCTCTCGAGATCCGAGAAAAAATCGTTGGTCCAAACAGCCTCCGCATTGCGAAACTGCAGCAAGAGCTCGCAGGCGTCTACCAAAACGAAGGTAACTTCGCGATGGCGGAGTTGCTGATCCAAAAATCTCTTGTGATTTGCGAAGCTAAACAAGGGCCGGAGGGTGACTGGGTCTCAAGTACGAAGACACTACTTGCAGATCTCTACATGGAGAATGGCGATTACGAGAAGGCAAAATTGCTGTACGAACAGGTACTTGACGTACGGAAAAGGACTCTGAAACCAAACGATCAGGCGACTGGCTACTCGCTCTTCAGGTTAGGAAGTTTTTATTTCAAAACTGGCGACCAAGCACGGGCCGAGCAGTTATATAAGGAGGCAATCGCGATTTGGGAAACTCAGCCGGGATTCGGTCTCAACTATCCGAGCATCGCGGTTACATTGCGGGATCTTGCACAGATTTACTATCAACGACGCGATTACGTTCGGGCTGAGAGCGCTCTTTTGCGGGCACTGAATATTCTGACCGTGGTTAACGGACCGGAGAGTCCTAAAATAGGTCGCATTCTCGATCAGTTGGCAAACATTCATTATGATCAGGGCCATTACGATGAAGCTGAATCTCTTTGCCAACGAGCGTTAAAGGTGCTGCAGAACGCAAATGGTCCCCACCACCCCAGTGTTGCGAGAACCTTAGATAACCTGTCGAGAATCTACATCGCGCGAGGTGAGATCGCGAAAGCGCTGGATGCCCAGACTCAGGCTGGCGCGATTGAGGATCACAATCTTGCATTGAACCTGGCCGCCGGCACTGAACGCTGGAAGTTATCTTACCTGGACGCACTTTCCAATCAAACAAGCCGGATCATTTCACTGCATACAACATTTGCGGCGAGTAATCAGTCTGCGGCTCGGTTGGGTGCAGTTGCTGTTCTGCAAAGGAAAGGTCGGGCGCAGGATGCTATGTCAGAAAGCTTGGACGCGTTGCGCGGGCGTTTTGGGCGTGAGGATCAAGCATTACTTGATCAACTGCACACGTCAACAGCGCAACTGGCCCGCTTGATTCTCGATGGGCCGGGAAGGATGAATCTGGCGGAATACTATCAGCGGGTCAAAACGGCGGATGAACAACGGCAAAAGGTCGAGGAAGAGATAAGTCGACACAGTGCGGGTTATTACGAACGGTCGCGCCCGGTTACCTTAAGTCAGGTTCAATCAGCGATCCCTGTTAACGCGGCGTTAATCGAGTTTGCAGTCTACCGTCCATTCAATCCAAAAGCGCGAGCTGATATCGCCCCTTATGGTGAACCGCATTACGTTGCCTACATTATAAGAAATCACGGGGATGTGCAGTGGAAAGAGCTCGGCCCCGCAAAAGAGATCGATCACAGTATCTACGAGTGGCGCCAGGCGTTGCGCGATCCTAAACGGAAAGATGTACAGGAACTGGCTCGGCTTATTGATGCGAAGGTACTGCAGCCGATTCGCGCCTCATTGCACGATGCGAACCAACTGTTAGTCTCACCGGATGGTGAATTGAATCTAATCCCATTTGCTGGTTTGCGCGACGAATATGGGAAGTATCTCGTTGAACGTTATGAGGTGACGTATTTGACGAGCGGCCGTGAGCTGTTGCGAACGAATGTAGCGCGAGCCAGCAAGACTGAACCGATTGTATTCGCGGACCCAGTATTCGGAGATCCTCATCTTGCGGAAGCTGCACAAGCGCATGCTACGAAGTCCAAGGCGAAAGTCAGCAGCCTAACGCAGCAGAGTCGAAAACCCGTTGAGAAGTCTTCCAATCCCGACTTTGTTCCGCTCTCAGGCACAGCAGAAGAAGCAAGATCAATTAAAGGACTCTTTCCAGATGCAACACTTTTGACCGGAGCGGCAGCTACGGAATCTGCAATGAAGCAACTCAACGCTCCTCGCATACTCCATATAGCAACCCACGGGTTCTTTCTTGCGGATCCACTAACGTTAACCATTACAACCACGCAAGGCACCAGACGCGAAGCGCAGCCAAATGGCATTGACAATCCGCTTTTGCGTTCTGGATTAGCTCTGGCTGGTGCGAATGTACGTTCCGGCATCGACGACGGTATTTTGACAGCCCTGGAAGCAACCGCAATAAATCTTTGGGGAACGAAACTAGTTGTTCTGTCAGCCTGCGACACGGGTGTCGGCGAAGTGAGAACTGGCGAAGGTGTTTACGGGCTCCGTCGGGCTTTCGCATTAGCCGGTGCCGAAACCGTGGTCATGAGCCTTTGGCCCGCAAGCGATTACACATCGCGAAAATTCATGACGAGTTACTACAGGCACCTGAAAGAAGGAATCGGACGCGGCGCGGCTTTGCGTCAAGTACAACTCGATATGCTCTCACGCAATAAACAACTCCATCCATTCTACTGGGCTAACTTCATACAATCCGGAGAGTGGGCAAATCTTGACGGAAGACGGTAGCGTCGCCTGAAGACCACTTTGCGCAAACCGGTCTGGAATCGTGTTCTCTGCGCGTTGTTACGGAATCCTTGAGCATGGCCGTAGGTTGAAGTTGATACCTCCACGCGGCTGAAGTCGGTGGTTTCTGATTATTTATCTTCGCCTCCTTCTTTATAAGACATACGACACGCTTCATCAACTCACACAATTGGTTGTTCCGAATGAAATGTTTTTCTCGATTTGTCTTATCAGGATGAAAGACGCGACATGGCAGTTGTAGTCGCGTTAGCTCAGTCACCGAAATCTCAGTCAGTTCCCCAACGATCCTTATCACAACTGAAGGAGACCTGTATGAGCTCTAGAACCAAGGCCCAACTGTTTGCCATCTTGTTCAGTCTATGCAGCGCCTTTGCTGTCGTGTGGCTTGTTCCACCAGCTCACGCTCAACTTCCTGACAAAACGGTAACCCCAAACGCGGCTGGTGTCGGTATCAACAAATCTTTCAATCAGCAAATAGGGGTCGGACGTGGGGATGTCATGACGCCCGACTCGTCAATGTTCATCATCAATCGTGATCCATTTCGTGCGATTCGTCGCGGTCGTCAACTCTTCCAACGCAAATTCACGCGAGTTCAAGGTGTCGGCCCACTCGCTGGTGATGGCATGGGCAACATCGAAATCACCTTAGCGATAGGTGCCGGCCTAGTTGACAGTTGTGCCGGTTGCCACGGCCGGCCGCGCGGAGCTGCTGGTGCTGGTGGCGACGTTGTAACAAGACCCGATAGTCGTGACGCGCCGCATCTTTTCGGGCTTGGCTTGAAGGAAATGTTGGCGGATGAGATCACTTCGGATCTTCGCGCAATTCGTCAACAGGCAATTGACGAGGCACTTCACTCGCCATCGCAGCAAAGGGTGACGAAGCCTTTGATAAGCAAAGGCATCAATTACGGCAGCATAAGTGCGGTGCGCCGAGGCAATGGCATAGAAGTCGATGCTTCGAAAGTTTCCGGCGTTGATACTGACTTACGCGTGCGTCCATTCTTCGCGCACGGCGGCACTATTTCTATTCGCGAGTTCATCGACGGTGCATGGAATGCTGAAATGGGGCTGCAAGTCGTTGACCCCGAATTAAGGGCGGCACATCTTGGCTCCAGGTTCACAACACCTTCCGGACTAGTGCTCGATGGTGCGAAAGATCAGATTGAAGATCCGCCTGCTGCAAGCCGCGACGAAGATCCTGATCACGATGGTGTCGCCAACGAGATTCCTACCAGTATCGTAGATTTCATGGAGTTCTATCTCCTGAACTACTTCAAACCGGCGACGTATGAAGAAACTGCCGGTGTTGCGAACGGTCGACGTACCTTTCAGGACATCGGATGCGCGCAATGTCACATTCCCGATTTGCAGATTGAGCACGACCGGCGAGTCGCTGACGTTGAAACTGCATTTGATCCAATCAACGGCATATTTAATAACTTATTTGCTACCGCCAGCCCGCTCTTTAGCACAGTCGATGATGGCAGTGGGTTTCCATTAATCAAACGGCCGGGCAATCAAAGTTTTCTTGTTCGAAACATCTTCACAGACTTCAAACGTCACGACTTGGGGCCGAACTTCTTTGAACGGAACTACGATGGAACGATTCGTAAAAAGTTTTTAACGACGCCACTTTGGGGCGTTGGAACAACAGCACCGTACGGTCACGATGGCCGCAGCATAAACTTGAAGGAAGTAATCTTGCGACATGGAGGCGAGGCGATCGCAGCTCGCGATGCTTTTGCCGCGTTGACAGCTTCCAATCAATCTAAAGTGCTCGAGTTCCTAAGTTCGCTGGTCCTTTTCCCACCTGACGACACATCATCAAACCTGGACCCAGGAAGCAGAACCGCTTCAGGCTTCCCTCAATTTGGTCATGGCAGCATCAAGCTTACTGTGCTCTTTAATGATCCTTCCGATGTGGAGTGAACGTTGAAGCGTTCGGTTACAGGAAGCAGTTTCCGCTTTCGGAGGCTGCTTCTTTTGTTTTCGAAGTCCGGACCAAATAGATTCATATAACCGAAAATTGCGCGAATGGGTTCGACACTGTTTGTAACGTCCGTACGAAACTCAACTCAATCTTCGTAACAAATGTACAACTTCATGCTTTGTTAGCAAGATTTTGCCGATACGGCTTTGCCGCCTGCTATGAGGCGACGAAGTCGTATGTAAGATAGCTAGTTTTGGTTGCTGCTTAGACCGCGCTATTTAGTCTATGCAATCTGATGTGGACGAATTTTTCTCACTGTCAGCGTCGGACATCACTGGTCGATTCGATGCCGTTCTGAAATACTGATCATTATAGAAAGGAGGATCTACATGAAAGCCGCTTCCATCATCAGCATTCTCCTGACTGCTTTTATCCAGATTCCTCAAACACATCGAATTCTGGGCCTCGAGGGCGGCACTATCATCGATCTCTCGAACTTTGGAAAATCAGAATCAGACATCAAAGATTCCATTGTCGTTATTAAAGATGGTCAGATCATAGCCGCTGGGCCGAGAAAAGCAGTTCGCATTCCTGCTGGCGCAATGGTCATTAAAGTTGCACACAAATACATTGTTCCCGGACTGAACGATGCGTTCGCCACACAAAACAATCAGGCACAAGCTAACGCTCATTTGTATATGGGCGTAACTTCGATCGTTGGTTCGGACGAACCAGGCGGAAGACGTGGCCGACTTTACCTGGAAGCAAATCCCAGCCCGCGCGTTTATAAGATGGATGTGGTCACGGGTTACGATGAGGAAAGGTTGACACCACCTCCGAGCTCGATCGCCGACTTGAGAGCAAGAGGAACCGCGCTATCTGAAGCTCAATTAGTTAAGCAAGTAGATGCCCTTGTCCAATCCGGAATCAAAGTTTTGCTGCTGTATTACTCACTATCACCCGAACAGGTAAGAGTTGTTGTACGGCACGCGCGCGAATTAAATATAGGAACGATAGGCGAACTTGGTTTCACGACTTACTACGAGGCAATTGAAGCCGGCGTCAATGCGTTCGTCCATACCAGTCGCTATTCGTTGGAATTAGCACCGGCAGAATTGCGGAAGGAGGTGGCTGGTGCTCCATTCGGTCCGCCAAGAGTAAAGTACTACCAGTTTCTCGCGGGCCTGAACGCGAACGACCCAGCAGTTAAACGATATGGATCAATCCTCGCTTCTGGTCGAGTAGGTCTGATCCCAACGATTAGTCTTTTGTATCTGGACTTGCCCGATCACAAAAATCCGTGGAAGGAACCGGCCGCAGCTATTTTAGATCCCAAGGACATACATCTCCCGGCGAATCCACTGACTGGAAATCGTGACGCTCCAGACCAAAGCGTCCAGAATAGTTTTCCGGCTGGAGCGGCCGAGAATGAACTTAGGATTGAGGAGCAGTATCAACATGCCGGAGCGAAATACTTGGCTGGTAGCGGGACCGATGCCTTCGGCACGTTGCCGGGAATTTCTCTTCATACTGAATTGAAACTATTGACACGTGTCGGGTTAACACCGCGAGAAGCGATCGCCGCCGCCACAAGCAATTTTGGCGACGTTTTTGGCTGGAAGAGTGTCGGTCAGGTTAAGGCAGGATATAACGCCGACGTGCTGGTCCTCGATGAGAATCCGCTAGAGGACATTGAAAAGCTCAAGAAGATCCACATGGTGATCTTAAAGGGCGAGATTCTCGACCGCGATAAGCTGTTGTTGAAAAGATTGAGATGAGGTTGTTTTGTTGCTGCACGACTCGCATGCTATTTTTCACAGCACGTGCCGGGGTGGCGGAATGGCAGACGCTGCGGACTTAAAATCCGTTCCTCGAAAGAGGGTGCGGGTTCGACTCCCGCCCTCGGCACCAACATCACGGTCAGTGTACAACCCGACACCAACACATCTAGTCCAACGCTCAACACCGATCTGAGTGACTGCCGGGAGCGTTACCGTGCAGTCATAGTTCCTCCATAGAATTCTCATAGCATAATACTTAGAACTGCCGCTAATAATTAACGAGCGAAAACTCACTCTACGGTCAGTATTGTGTGGTTGCTGTTTCCAGAAAGTGAATGAGATTATGAATTGTCGGCTTGGAAAAGATCACGGAGTAAGTGGGCGATAGTACATCACATGGCAGATTCATCAGCACAAACAACGTGGACAATCCTACATAGGGAACCGGATGATATGCGTCTCGAGACGCGCTGGAGGGAGTTTCTATCGAGAGCGGATTTCGCTGCGCACTACGTATCAAAGGAATATTTTCGTGAGCCTTTCGTTCGCGGCAAACGACCGTTTGTAATACTTGCCTTAAAAGGTGAGCGAGTCGTAGCGGCTCTCAGTGGTATACACGACGAGCAGCAGCTGATCTCTGGTTTGATGTCACGACCGCAAATGTGTTTTGACAAAACGGTCGATCTCTCACCTATATCCGATGCTCTAGCTAGTGGACTGTTGAATGAAGGCGCATCGGAAAAGCTAATCACATTGTACAGTTGGGTACCGCTCGATCTCTCAAAGTATGGTTATCGATGTCAACAAGAAGAGGGCGTTGTGATGTTGGATTTGACCAAAGGGCCCGACGAATTGTTCAAGCAATTTGCACAGACCCGCCGAACCGACATTCGGAACGCAATCAAACGAGGATTAGAAGTTGTTATCGCTGGCACGCGGGAAGAATTCAGAGCTTACTACGACATCTACGCCGACTGGTGCCAACGGAAAAAGATCCCGCCGTTTTCTTTCGAGGTTGTCGAAGAGGCGCTTAGATTACCGAATCGGCGACTCTTCCTCGCGCGCTTTGAGGGCAAGATCATTGGGGCAACGATCATTCGGTTATATCCGGGGGCGATGATTGAATACGCAGCGAACAGTTCTTTAGGTGAATACCTTAAACTGCATCCCAATGACCTATTGCAGTGGCGTATCGTTGAGTGGGCATGTCAGGAAGGGTACAAACAATACAGCCTCGGCGGAGCGCATCTTTTCATCCGGCGCATGGGAGGAAACATGGCCCCGGTATACCGCTACCGTATCGATCGAACTTGGCTGCATCGTTACGAACTGAAAGACGCTTTAGGAAAATCGGGCAGAAATGTATTCAACACTCTTCCGAGTGGTTTGAAAACGCGCCTGCGTCAGACGCTCAAAGGTCATCCATGATGTTCGAACCGGTAGGTATTGTGATAAGTCGACTCTTCGACACATCTTAGCGCAGTGTGTTGTTCGATAAGGTGGGCATGAAAGGGCGCCGCGTAGATCAATGTAACATCCCGCGGATGTGAATCAAGGGAACGTTGGAGACGTTGCAGCACAGGGATAAGAACACCCGGACGAAAAGGATTGAAAAGATATAGAACGAGCGGCGTCGGCGGCACTTCGAATTCGGCCGCGTCAAGGTTTAAGCTCCGGACGTTTTTACATTTCTGAGTTTTGCTTTGGTAGCATTGAATGTTGCGACACGCGATCTCATGCAACTCAGCAGCGAATTCGACACCGAGTACCTCAGAAAAAGAGAATTCGGAGGCCACGAGCAGCGCCCGGCCTTTTCCAGAGCCCAAATCTATAAAGGTGAAAAACGGATAGTCGATCTCTAGTGAGGTGAATACTTCAAAAAGAAACTTTGGATGAGCCGGATGATAATGTACGGCGTGATCGGCATTCTGGCCCACCAGGGTCAAGTCAGCTAGATTGGCATTGCCGCAAGTGCGAACCCCATGCTGCCAATCGAAAATCCTGCAACGAGCTTCGCCCACGGCATTGCGTAAAGTATCTACAAGCATTCTATCGTCTACTTACTTCAGAGGCAGCACGCTGTCAAGCCGACGCTTTTAGTTCAAGTCAGGGTGGCTGCGGGAGTCGAACCTCGCCTTCGGGTTTAAAGCCAGGCGTGCTGGCAGTTGCATGATCCCTCGTCCGAAGACACTGGGAGGAGAGATACGGGGCGGAGATCGATGAACAAGGAAGTTCTCGACACCACCCGAAATCAGTCTTGCGGTGCTGCACAGCGAAAGCCCACAAAAGGCTGAGCGCCATCGGGCGGGTGTGAGTCGCGATACCTTGCTCAAGAGCCAGCCTAAGTACGCAACACTCGGATAGAGACTCATGCCATCGTCGTTCGCAATGTCGGCCATTGCCGCCGCGAGGGGTTTTAGATGCGCTGCAAGGCCAGAAGCCCATACTTTGCCCGCGAGTCTGCCACTCATTCATTTGTCTACTCTTCGTGATCTTGCTTGGTCTCGTTTTGGCGCAAGCCGCCGCGACTTATGAATCGTTCGAGTGCGAGAAGGTCGAACCGAAGGGCTTTGTCACCAATGCGAACAAGTCCCGGAATCAAATTGCGACGCGCCAACTCATACAATCGTGGCAACCGAAGGTCCAACAGGTTCGCAGCCTGTGGCGCTCTGATCAGTCGTTGGGTTTGTTTTTCCACTCCTCTAAGCCTCCTCAACAAAAAAGACCGTCGAATTTCTACGACGGTCTCAGGGTAACAATGAAAACTACCCTTGTGTGTGCGGCGCTTATTTTCGGTTAACTTGTTTCTCCAATTGCTCCCACTTCAACTTGTTTCGATCAAGAATCTTCTTGACGGCCTGCGTGCGCGTCCGTTCACTTCCCAAATTCAGACGCCTTGCTACTTCGGCCTTGGTGATTGGTAATTCCTCCCTCTTAATTGCGCGCATGACACGCACTATCTTTGCTGACCATTCTGCCCGCTTCTTGGTTTGTCGATCTGCTAACTCGTCGCCATCACGCTCGGCTGGTCCAAGCCGTTTGCGAACGCGACTGGCCTCAGTGTCACGCACTGATTCGACGCGTAACTTTCTTGAGTCACTATCGACTTGGCCTGCACCTTCCCACCAGAGATCCGTCACGACTTCTCGCAGCCGTTCGGGTAAGAACGTTGCCGAGTGTTCAGTCATCTTACGCACTATGAGATCTGGTAAGTTGCGCTCGATTTGGCGTAAGGCCGGAAAGCGCATGATGGTGCTACTCTCCAAACCGTTAACGATCACAGATACCACTACTTTGCCATCCGCGACAGCACCCAAAAGCGACCGAGCTGACTCTCTCTCTTTTCGTAGGGCGTCGGATCTACCGTCACGTCGAATCGCACCTCTACAACCGCGCCCTGTCTGAGAGTGCGT
Organism: Pyrinomonadaceae bacterium; assembly: GCA_036559885.1. GTDB lineage: Bacteria > Acidobacteriota > Blastocatellia > Pyrinomonadales > Pyrinomonadaceae > PSRF01. The sequence continues at coordinate 6,289 of DATBSH010000433.1, read as the reverse complement.
GTCTTTATCTCGCGTGCAGTTTTGGTCCGTGCCATTTTGGTGTGCCGCTGGTGTGCCAACAGTGCGGCATTCAGGAGTACATCACGGCACAGACCAACGCGTCAAAGTGCTGAGAACAATCACGCTGAAGAACACAGCGACATTGCGCGGAATGGCTCGTTTAAGACTTAAAATCCGTTCCTCGAAAGAGGGTGCGGGTTCGACTCCCGCCCTCGGCACCAATCCTTTCAATAACTAAATCCGTTGGCCCAAAGGCCGTGCGCGTTCGACTCCGCACCACTTTGGAATCGCTGAGACGACGTCAGCCGGTCATTGCTCGAGCGCGTACGGGCGGCACATAGTCCACTGGTAAGTCACCGTTATCCGCTCTCAGGTACTGCAAGTCTTTGGGCTTTAACGACGCAATCAATTCTTTCCTCGTCTTAACCTTCAACGGTTTACCACGATAGATCTTTCCCATCCGTTGCAGATTCTTTTCAGAAATCGCACCAGAGAACATCAGCAACGGCCAGGTGAAATTCGGACCATTCAAGCCGCGAAGTTTATACAACCACATGCCAATTGAACCGACGCGCCACGCCATTGGACCCCACCAACTGTATTGCCCCGGTCGCAGATTCATCTTCCAACACTTCATCATCAACTGCCACTGAAGAGGTGTTAGCTGGCGCGTCTGCGTTACTCCCGTCTCTTTCTCCATTCTCGTGTCGTGCAACGGAGTGAAGATTGATGGGATCAGGAAAGCAAATAGGCCGCGTCGCTCCATTTCGTAGATCAGATCGATCGTGTCCATTACGTCTTCGTCTGTTTCACCAGGATTGCCGACGATCAGCGTCATTGCCGGGAACCAGTTATTCTGGTTAAGCACCCGCAAGCCTTCGAGCGCGACGCTTGGCCAATCCTCGATTGAAAAAGGCACACCTTTACTCGACATGATTTGCTTGGCCATTCTTACAGAGCCCGTTTCCAATCCAATCAGTGGTGCAAGTGCCTTTTTCTCTGGATGACTGCTGAGATACGGAAAGTGAATAGGACTTTTCGGTAGTAAGAGATCTGAGAGTTGCTTAATCAGCAGAGGGTCGACAACTGCGGGGGCAATCGTGCTGTGACTTAGCACATGCTGTTCGACTCCTGGAGTGTTCACAATTTCTGAATAAAGCTCGACCAGTGCTTCGCGATTTGGAAAATAGAATGGCGTATCTGTATGCACCTGACCCCAAATAAACATATCCTCAGTGGCCAATGAGATCTGTTTGTTGCCATTTCGGACATTGGCACGAACCGCATCCATGATTTTGTCCTTCGGCAGATCGATTTGCGGATTGAGATCTGGCACGCAGAACTTGCAACGGCGGCCGCAACCTGTCGTCATTTCGACCACGCCAAAGGTTGTGCGAGTATCCGGGAATAAGATCCCTTCGCTGTCCAATGGATGTTTCACTTCCACACGCCGCGGCAGTTGTTCTCCTTGAATCGCCTTGCGGAAAAGTTCAAGCGTGTCTGTCGATTCACTTCGACCTTCAACAACACAGTCGACGCTCAACTCTTCGTACGTGTCGGTTTGAATTATTTGCCAGCCACCGGAACCGCCAACGATGACTTTGAAGTTTTTCCGAAAAGGGCTGGCTTTGATGGTGGCAAACAATTGTCTGGAGTAGTGCGAATTAATCGGCATCTTCGACGATCCAAAGATGGACGTGTAAACGCCTGCTGCGAAAGTAACACCCAGCGGATTGTGTGTTGACACGGCGACAACTCGAGTTCTGGGCCCGACAAACTTGTGCAGGTCGTCAGGAAAACAAGCCACAACGTCGTCGTGACGATATTCGCGAGACAGCGACTTTTCCACGAGCCGGACTCCGGCGGGCATGTAACGCGCTGAACCGTCCTCATTATGTTCGACATCTCGCCACTTTGGATACTTCCTATTGATCACACCTTCCATCCAAATCGGTAATGAAGCCATCGCCATCTGGATAAAGTACCCAGCATGGTCGATTGCTTCGGTCAAAGGCGCCGTAAGCACGATCAATCGACCTCCGTCATCGGGACCATCAGGATTAATTTCAGGATTAATTACACGGGCGAGAGGTTTTCGTTGCTTCCAGGGGAAATTCATGAGTCATCACCTTAATGGGTAGAATAATAGTTCGGATAAAAAACTACGTTATCACTAACACAGAGCATTCAGAGTACTAGAGCTTAGCAGTAAACGTGAATTAAAACTCAAAAATCCGTCGGGCTAACACCCGTGCGGGTTCCCGACTCCTGCCGCCCACAACATTTGATTTACCTCATCGTTCTACTCCACTCAACACAATTCCGAATAGCCTAAGCTCTCTGCATGCCTTGTTTGGCTTGCTGATCTGAGCGATGCGTGTGCCTGTTCCTCCATGTATACTTCGTTCGGGTTTTAGTGAACGGTTCAGCTACAAGGGCCAGTAGAATTCGGGGGAGGGTACGCAACATTCGGCGGCGCGTGCGCGATGCCCGAACGCGACTGGAACAGATCTCCCGCACAGCCACACTCGGCGGTCTCTTCTTATCCTTCCTCAAGATTGGTTTGGTAGGTTTCGGTGGTGGTCTCGCCGTTATCGCTCAAGTCCGCGCCCTCGCGGTCCGCAAGCGTCATTGGTTAACTGACGCCGAATTTGTCGAAGGCTTAGCCCTGGCCCAAAGTCTTCCGGGCACCAGCGCAGGCAATTCCGTTACTTACATCGGCTTCCGATTGAGAGGTTGGCGCGGAGCCTGCGTGTCGATGGCCGGGTTCATATTGCCTTCGATGCTCATGATGATTGCGCTGGCAATTCTCTACCGGCATTTACGAGCGCTTCCAGACACAGATCGTCTCTTTCACGGACTTAATGCGGCGGTCGTTGCATTAATTCTGGTTACAACGTGGCGTATGGGACGAAACATTCTGAACAAGCGATGGCAGTGGTTCATCGCTGTTCTGGCATTTGCGGCTGTGGCTCTCCTGGACGCGACGGTAATCGAAGTCGTGCTGTTCGCAGGTCTTTTCGGCATCTACATGGATTCGTTTGCCGAAAAGCAGTTGCAGCGATTGCGTGGTCTTCGCGTCATCGTCTCCCGCAGGCGAGCACGTATTCGAGTCCGAATGGCCATACGAAGACGCGCTCGCGCGAGACACGGGTTCATCGGGGGCTATCTGATGCGCGCTCTGGCTGAACAACGTGTGCGCCAAGTTGCCGAGAATGGTCGTGAAGGTGAAGCTCAAGTGGCTGACGAGGTTGAAGCAAGTTCTGAGCAGCACTCTGATTCGCGCCTTCGCTCAATCGGAGTGTTTGCGTTGGCAATGCCGATCCTCTCTAAGCTCGGTTTACTACTTACCCTGGCAATCATTCTTTGCCGCACAGGCGCTATCACCTTTGGCGGCGGTTTCGTAATGATTCCACAGATGGAATCGGAAGTAGTCAACACGCATCACTGGCTATCTCACCAGGAATTCGCGGATGCAACCGCGTTGGGTCAAATCACACCGGGGCCAGTACTGATCACTGCTACGTTCATCGGCTATCGTGTGGCGGGTACGCTCGGCGCTTTGGTCGCAACTCTCAGCATCTTTGCTCCAGCTTTTCTTATGACAATTGCCGCGGCATCCTCCCTGAAACGGTTTCGCACTAATCCGCAGGTGCAATCCTTCCTCCGGGGCATTGCGCCAGCGGTGGTTGGTCTTCTGGCAGCCGCCGCATTCAGTATTGGGCGCGCGGGCATTCACACTTGGATTGGGATCATAATTACAGTGGTCGCGGTATTTGTCCTCGTGCGCTTTCGCCCGAATGCTTTCTGGGTGATCCTTGGAGCCGGAGTCGTCCGTTTTCTTCTTGGCTTGATACGGTGGTGAATCTAAAAGGCCCTCGTCCTTCAAGCAGTTGAATCTACCGTACGTCACGACAAGCTAAAGCGTATCGGACATCCGCTCCGCGTTTTCCGAATTGATGGTAAAATCTCCCGAACCTCCGAACAATTTACTTACTAGCAATGAAAGGCAGGAAAGTGTAATGGTCCATGAAATGGTCGACGGCACATATCGTCAAACTAATCTGCCGAACGAATCGGCACAATATCTCACTAAGCGTGAAGAGTTGCGACAAGCGGAAATTGAACTGATGCGACAGCGTGAACGCGTTGCCGAACTGCGCCGCGCGCTCCCGCCGGGCGCGACTATTCAGGATTACGAGTTTCTTGAAGGCCCGGCTTCGCTCGATGATGGTGACGAGCCCGTGCGCAAGACGCGATTAAGTGAATTGTTTACCGCGCCCGACCGTGTGCTCGTTATCTACCACTTCATGTTTGGAAAGGAGCAAACCAAACCTTGTCCGATGTGCACCGCCTGGATCGACACGTTCAACGGCATAGCTCACCATGTCGCCCAAAACGTTGACTTAGCAATTGTCGCTGCCGCTGATCCATCAACGCTGCGAGCGCACGCACGAAATCGGGGTTGGGAGAAATTGCGCCTGCTGAGCGCCGGCGAAAGCACGTTCAAGTACGACCTTGGCAGCGAAGATCGCGAAGGACGTCAGGACTCGACTATTTCGGTCTTCACTCGAGACGGTGATGGCACGTTGCGCCACTTCTACAGCGGTCATCCATGGTTGGGCGATGACATCAAAGAGCGCGGCATAGACGAGTTGAATCCCATTTGGAATCTGTTGGATCTGACACCGCAGGGCAGAGGGACGTTTTATGCGTCGCTCGACTACGGCACAAAGGTACAGGCGGCGAGACGGTAGACGACGAAGGTAAGCGAATGTCTAAAATCGTCGCAGCTACATTCCGACTTAGCTCTCAATAACTCACGTGAACGATAAGCAGGATACGCCCAGGACGAATATTGATCGGGCCTGGGCAATTCTCTTTGCCCGCCTCGTACTCGGACTAATTTTCTTCATGGCTGGAGTAATGAAGGTCTTCCAACTTGGCCCACTGAATCATGCCCGCAAATACTTTTTGCCCTATGCCGACACGTTTTTGCCTGTGTGGTCGCTTTGGGCAATGGGTGTGATCATTCCGTTCGTCGAGCTTATTGCAGGGGCATTGGTGATACTCGGTGTGCGTGTTCGTGAGGCGCTGGTTGCTCTCGGGTTTGTGTTAGCGGTCGTCACTTTTGGCCACCTGCTCAAGGAACCTCTCTATGAATTCCATACTCACGTAATACCGCGTCTCGCATTACTTCTCTTCATTCTTCTACTACCTCGAGAAGACGACCGGTTTTCGGTGGACCATCTTGTAAAGCGCAAGTGAATTTGCGTTTCGTCTCAGGCAGTCCGCAGTTGTTCTGCGTCGCGCGAGTTTGCCTCGTCGAGCGGTAAACCTTTCGGTTTCATGGTTTAGGTTTCCCAGACTTACCGTTGTGCCCGGTCAATCAATGCTTCCAGTGCGGATACTGATTGAACGCCGGAGAGGGCCGCACGCCTGTTCGCAATGAACGCCGGAACGGCCCTAACCCCCAAGGCTGTGGCTTCACGCTCATCCGCCAGCACCTGCGCCTCAAACTCATGGTGAGTCAGCGCGCCGCGCAATTCTTCTCCCTCAAGTCGCAATTCTTCAGCTAGCTTGAGGAGCACTTCTACTTCTCCAATGTTCTCACCGCGCTCAAAGAACGCGCGAAACACAGCTTCGTTGTAGTCGTCGAAGCGGTTCACCGTTGCGGCCCACTTCGCTGCCTCGTGCGCCAGACGCGAGCGCGGCTGCACGGGCGGCAACCTCATTGTGACACCAAGGCGTTCCGCCAACGGGTAGACGCGATCACGCCACGCGCGCGTCAGGTATTCACTCCGGGGATCGAGCGTCGGCACCGGTTCCGGTCTCAACTCGAATGCTCTCCAGATGATTTCAAGGTCCGGCCGTGTTCGCTTTAGTTCATGAAGGCTTGGCTCCGCCAGCCAGCAGAACGGTCACAGGTAATCGGAGAACACTTCAAGCGTTACTTTGGGTGTTTCACTCGCGCTACTCATATTGCCAGGTCTTCCCTCTCAGGTGATGGATCGGCTAGGCTTTGCACAAAAAGTCAGTTTAGGAGTCGGTGGATATGCTTTGCCAACCGCGAAGCGGTTGAATTGAATAGCCGTGGGCAACGCCCACGGTAAGCACCGTCAACCCATCCGACCCTGAAAGGGTCGAAGTTCGGATCCGGTGGCGTTGCCACCGGCTACTCAATTGGTTCGCTACGCGAACCGTCGAGCGACTTTTTGTGCAAAGCCTTGCATCACCGTCTGAACACTTAGTCTAACGAACCTTCTCGTTCGATTTCCTCCAGTGCCGC
>DATBSH010000432.1:0-15202 GCA_036559885.1 Pyrinomonadaceae bacterium | reverse complement strand
CTGACGCACCGTCTTTAACCCGTCGTATAATCCAAACGTTTGGAGGAGCTGTTGCCTAAAGATAACGAAAACATCTTACCAGGGTTTGTTGGACCAGCAACTCCGTCGGAATCGGCGGGCTTTGCCCCATCCGAAATGATTCGCTGTGACAACTGCCTGAGGGCGAATCCACCTACACGCGCTTCGTGTTTATATTGCGCTGCGAAACTACCTGTCAATGAGTCGTCGACGCGCTTGCGTCGCCCGTCGCTGTTAACGCCAGATAAGTTGGAAGCGGGCTATACCACGATCTTCGTTGCGCGGGATCAAGCGCACGACACGCTTAGCGATGTTGCCGAGCTCTTGAAAGTGGCGCCTGATGCGCTGGAAAGGATTTTATACGCGAATCAGCCTCTCCCACTTGCTCGCACGGCAACCAGTGATGAAGCACAATTGCTTACCGATAGATTGCACGACTTAGGGATCGACTCAAAATTCATATCAGATGAAGAACTCGGAGTCGAAGAAAATAACGTCATTCGTGTTCGCTCGATTTGCTTTGAGGGAGAGACAATATCGGTCAGGTCGGCAAGACGCGACGAACCGGTCGAGCTGAAATATGATGAGTTGCTTTTGTTAGTTCGGGCGCGCCTGCTAACCAAAACAACGGCCGTGAAAGAACGTCCTACGCGAGGCGCTGAGAACGAGATTCTAGATGCGAGCGAATTCCATGCGGACGAGGCTGTTTTGGATCTCTATTCATCCTCGTATTCGCAGACGTTCCGTATCGCGGCAAACAGTTTCGATTTCTCCTGCTTAGGAAACCAGAAGACACTTCTGGTTAATGAGAACATGTCTACGATTGTGCAACTGATTCAGTCTCATGCGCCGCAGATCAAGCTCGATGATTCGTACAATCTCGTCCGTCATATGGTGGAGCTCGTGTGGGGTTGGCAGAAGGCGACAAAGTCTGATGGTTGGCGGCGCGATGGTCCGTGGCGCTTCACCGTCGGAGCAACCACTACGCTGAGTAATGAAAATCAGTTCACTCGTTATTCGCGGTTGTCTTATTTTCTTCAGCGCCGCAATAGTTAATGGCAAATCGTCAGCAACAAGATCGTTTCAGTCCACGAACTGGCAGCCGTACTTCGAATGATATCGACACTGCTCAAAACACGAGTCTGATTTACGGCGTAAACGCGGTTGAAGAGGCGTTGCGCGCGGGTAAAAGGCAGATCGAGTCGATCACGATTCTGGAAAGCTCGCGTCCAGATCGGCTAAAGCGGTTATTGGAACTTGCCCGTGAAAAACGAATTCCGATTCACCGTGTTCCGCGTCTGAATCTTGATCGTGCTCTGTCTGACAGCAGACATCAAGGAGTCGTGGCCCGAATCGCTGCTGCGCAGTACACAAACGCAGAAGAATTGATTGAGTCACTTGCGGCAAAAGTCGGCACCGACGATCCGCCGTTGGCAGTCGGGTTAGACGGCATTGAGGACCCTCGAAATATGGGGTCGATTTTGCGCACGGCTGAATGCGCGGGAGTTCACGGAGTGTTCATTCCGGAACGCCGGGCGACTGGACTAACGGACGTGGTGGCCAAAGTTGCTGCCGGTGCTCTCGAATATGTTCCGGTTGCGCGAGTGACGAACCTCGTCCGATTGATAGAGGAATTGAAAGAACGTAACATTTGGGTCGTCGGAGCGGCCGGTGACGCTCCACAGGTTTATACAGACTGGGATTGGAAGTTGCCAGTCGCGGTTTTCCTGGGTAACGAAGGGCGTGGTCTACATCGACTTGTCAGTGAACGGTGTGACGCATTGGTCAGAATCCCCGTCCACGGACAGATTGAGTCGCTGAACGTCGCGGTCGCTGCGGGCATCTTGCTTTACGAGGTGCGGCGCCAAAGAGCGGTGAGGTCGAACAGTAAGTACTAATGTTTTGTCCTAAGTGTGCAACTCAGAATGTGGATGGCGCGAGCTTTTGCCGCGTGTGCGGAGCCAACATCAGTCTTGTGCCGCAGGCGTTGGCGGGTCAACCCATGCAGGCCAGCCCCGATGAACAGCCCCGAGATCGTTATCGACGTCATCGCCGCCGAGAACTAACTCTGGACCAGTCGTTTAAGAACATGTTCATGGGAGTTGCATTTCTAATCATCGCCATTGCTCTTTCAAAATCGATCGGCGCAGGCTGGTGGTTTTGGATGCTGATCCCGGCATTTTCGATGATGGGTACAGGCGTCGCTCAGTTTATTCGGATCAAGGACCAGGAGAAGAGAACACCTTTTAACGCAGGGCCGATGGCGCCGCCGCCATTCACAGATCGCGGTGCGCCTGTGCCGCCGGCCCGTCTGCCGCAACGAAACACCGGAGAGTTAATACCCCCGCCTCCGAGTGTTACTGAAGGCACGACTCGTCACTTGGGAGTAGAAGCTGCGACGAAACACCTCGATCCCACCAACGATCAGGATTAGCTGGACGCTAAAATCGAGCTAGGCGATGCGTTAGAAGCTGGTCGCAGGCATGACGCATCGCCTCAATTTTTATGACATTCGACGCACGGACAATCGGTGAAATTGAAGGAGACTACGCGTCGAAAACCCGCGCGCGTATCTGTGTCCCTCTACGCGCCGATACAATCGTTGAGTTACATCATTTAATCACGAGCGCGGCAGGGGCCTCTGACATGATCGAACTACGACTCGACGGGCTTCGGGAAGGAGAGCTGACCGCCGTGCAACGGCAGCTGGAGAGTTTAGTTGCGCGGTCGCAGGTTCCAGCCATCATCACATTCAGGCCGTCAGAACAAGGTGGATATCGAGAACTGTCCATCACACAGCGCCGACAGTTTTGGAACGCTGCGGGAAAAATAAAAGATGCATGGTTCGACGTCGAAAAAGATTTGTGCGTGACTGAACCACCGCTAGATCTCGATTGGTCACGTGTAATCTGTTCATATCACGATTTCGCCGGCAGTCCACGAAACATTGACGAAATCTACCGCGATTTGGCTGCGAGTCCCGCACGAATTCTGAAGGTGGCAATTCAAGCCAGCGACGTTGTGGATTGTCTTCCGGTGTTTCATTTACTTCAGCGAGCGTCAGCCGAGAAAAGACAGGTAATCGCTTTGGCGATGGGAGACGCGGGCTTGCCAACTCGAGTTCTCGGGCCATCTCAAGGATCATTTCTGACGTATGCGCCTATAGATACCGAACGCGCAACGGCACCTGGACAAGTTACGGTGGACCGCTTGAAGAAGGTCTACCACATTCAGGATATCCACAAGATGACCTTAATTCACGGGCTAGTCGGCTCGCCCGTGATGCACTCGATTTCTCCGCATGTTCATAACGCAGCATTCCAGGCAGAGGGAATAGATGCTGTTTATTTGCCCTTGGAAGTGAAGGATCTGCAGTCGTTCATGAGGCGGATGGCGGATCCAGCATCGCGCGAGATCAATTGGCGGCTGGCCGGGCTAAGCATTACTGCGCCGCACAAAGTTGAAATCATGAAGTATCTCACTTCGGTCGATGCACGAGCGCAGGACATCGGAGCTGTGAATACAGTCACGTTTGAAGATAGGCAGTTGATTGGGTACAACACAGACGTCGATGGATTTATCGAACCACTGGCAAACGCGATTGAATTAACGTCAGACATGCGCGTAGCTGTCATCGGTGCGGGTGGAGCAGCTAAGGCGGCGACTTGGAGTTTATGTGAGAGGAACATACCCGTGACGGTTTTTGCTCGCGACGCTCAGAGAGCTGAGTCGTTGGGCGTGCGCTTTGATATGCCGATTGAACGACTCAAAGACGCAAACTTCGAATCGTTTGATGTGGTTGTCAATGCGACGCCGCTCGGCAGCTTCGGCAGTCGAAGCGATCAAACGCCCGCAATCGTTGATCAACTTCGCGGCGTGCAGCTCGCTTACGATTTGGTCTACAACCCGATCAAAACGCGCTTCATGCGTGAAGCAGAAAATGCGGGCTGTCGGACGCTCGGTGGTTTAGAAATGCTGGTGGCACAGGCCAAATTGCAATTCAAACTGTGGACGGGAAAGAAGGCTCCGGCGGAAGTGATGTACTCGGCGGCGCTGCACGGTCTAAGAAACGACTGAGTGAGTCAATCCCGCCTCTCAGTGGATAGTCGTGTGAAAAACTCAACATCTCATTCTCCCCAAGCTTTAGCTTGGGGTTAACAGCGCCTTGAAATGTTTCATGACCCCAAGCTAAAGCTTTGGGGAGAATGAGAAGTTGAGCTTTCACATCGCCATTTCCTTGGGAGTTGCCGGAAGGCGTGAACCGTCTATACGCGGTATACTGAATTCTGCGTAACTGCAACGGAAAAGTGCGCGTTACATGAACTTCAACGAACGCTACAGCAGGCAAATTCTCTTCAGCGAAATTGGGGAAGAAGGGCAGGCAAGAATTTCTGCCTCCAGAGTCTTAATCGTCGGCTGCGGTGCACTCGGTTCCGCACAAATCGAGTCATTAGCGCGTGCTGGTGTAGGTCACCTCCGATTCGTCGATCGCGATTTCGTCGAGCGTTCAAATCTGCAACGGCAAACGATGTTCACTGAGCGCGATGCCGAGGAGCGATTGCCAAAGGCCGTCGCTGCCGCTCAACACGTCGTTCAGATCAATTCCGACATCGAAATTGAGGCTGAAGTAGTTGATGTCAACTTTTCTAACGTCGAGCGATTAATCGCAGACTGCGATGTAGTGCTTGATGCCACCGACAATTTTGATACTCGCTACTTGATAAATGACGCATGCGTGAAGCACGGCGTCAACTGGATATATGGCGCGGCCGTCGGATCATATGGCGTCACGATGACTGTCCGCCCAAACCAGACTGCTTGTCTGCGTTGTGTATTCGAAGAAGCACCGCCGGCGGGCAGCGCGGCGACCTGCGATACTGCCGGAGTAATCATGCCGATCATCAATGTGGTCGCAGCGGTTCAAGTGACTGAGACGCTGAAACTGTTAACTGGAAATCTGGACGATCTTCACAAGTCGTTATTGCAGTTCGACGTTTGGCGGAATGAGACCCGAGCAATCAATCCTGGCGGTCCAGCTCCAAATTGTGAATCCTGCGGACGTCGCGTCTTCGCTACGTTACTTCCAGCCGGCGGCGATTTTGCCGCAGTTTTGTGCGGCCGCAACGCAGTCCAAATCTCTCCCGCTGTTCCGACGGAATTGGATTTTCCCACTCTCGCAAACCGCCTGAAAGACTTGGGCGAGGTTTCATTCAACGATTACCTTCTGCGGTTTCGCACAAACGGATTTGAATTGACGGTCTTCAAGGACGCTCGTTCGATCATTAGCGGCACTGACCAGATTGGAACTGCACGTTCGGTCTATGCCAAGTACATAGGAAACTAAACGCACAATGTTCAAACCCCGCCCTCTTACATTAATCCCCCTGATTCTGTTTCTCTTTGTGGTCATTTACGGTGGTCAACCCGTGGTTTGGGAAATTTCGAGCCGCTCTGAGTTACTTAAAGGCGATGCCCGTGGCGTTTCGATCAGCGACACAGGAGTCATAATGCTGGCGCCTAAGCTGAACGAGGTCTTCAACACTCAGCAGACCTATATATGGTCCAGCGCTGTCGATGCGCAGGGTAACGTCTATCTCGGCACAGGCCATGATGGGAAGATCTTTAAGGTGAGTTCTGCTGGCACTGGGTCGCTACTCTACGATTCATCGGAGCTGGATGTCACGGCGCTTGCTGTCGGTCGCGATGGCGCTGTTTATGCCGGTACGTCTCCGGACGGAAAGGTCTATCGCATAGGCCAAGACGGACGGGCCGATGTCTATTTCGATCCAGGCGATAAATATATCTGGTCGTTGGCTGTTATGCCGGACGGCTCGCTGGCTGTAGGAACGGGCGACAGTGGAAAGCTCTATCGAGTGACAGCGGCCGGAGCCAAACCGGAATCATCACTGTTCGTCAGTACAAATCAAACACATGTGATTTCACTCACGGTTACGCCGCAAGGCGATCTGATAGCCGGAACTGATTCGGGAGGCCTGGTGTTGCGCATATCTCCCGAAGGTAAAACGTTCGCTCTCTTTGATACGCAGCTTCGTGAGATTCACGCGTTGGCAGCAGCCGCAGACGGTTCGATTTATGCACTTGCGCTAAGCGATGCTGCGACGCCGCCTCGTGGACCAACTCCTCCGGTACCTACTCCAACAACTTCTGAAGCGCCAACTCCGAGCGCAACGGTCACAATTACTGCCATCGACGAAACGGGCGCTCCTGTTCAGAATCCAGCGGCGCCAGCGAAGAGTCGGAACGATGTCTCGACTGCCCGCAGTGCTGTCTTCCGTATATTGCCCGATGGCGCCACGGACGTTGTTTGGAGCTCAACTACAGTTACTGCTTTTGCAATTGCTCCCGCTCTTGAACCTGGCAGAGTCTTGATCGGTACGGCTGACAAGGGCCGAATCTATTCGGTCACTAATGACGGCCGCGACACGCTGTTGTTGCAATCACCTGAGGGGCAGATTTCATCCATGCTAGTGAAGAACAATCAGGTGTTCGCCGCTTCGAGCAATCAAGGAAAATTATTTCGTTTCGGGACGGAGCTCCTGAATGAGGGTACTTACGAGTCTTCCGTCCGAGATGCGAAGTTAACAGCATCGTGGGGAAGAATATGGTGGAGAGGTGCTGGCAACGTTGAATTACAAACGCGCACTGGCAATGGCGAACGACCGGACACGACCTGGAGTGACTGGAGTACGTCCTACCGAAATCCTGAAGGTAATCAGATAAGCAGCCCGCGCGCACGCTTCGTTCAATGGCGCGCAACTATTCGCGGTTCAGCAGCCGGTGCTCCATCTTCGGTTGAAGATATTAGTCTCGCTTATCTTCCACGGAACGTTGCGCCTGAAGTTCTTTCGATTACAGCTTTACCCAATGGAGTTGGGTTACAACAAGTCGCTCAGGTCCAGATTGATCCCAACGTCGAATCTTCGGGTCTGGATCCATCACTGTTCGGAGCTGTTGCCACCGTTCCCCCGCGGCGATTCTATCAACGTGGTGCCCGTTCGTTTCAGTGGCAAGCAGAGGATCGCAATGGCGATACACTCGAATACTCGATCTATTACCGAGGGTTGAATGAGCAGACGTTTCGCCTGTTAAAAGACAAGCTACGCGACAACTTCTACACGATCGATGGAGCAACGCTCGCCGATGGTCGGTACGTGATAAAGGTCGTTGCCTCAGATGCTCCTGACAATCCGCTAGGACAAAAACTAACTGGCGAACGGTTGAGTGAGCCGATTGACATCGATAACACACCGCCCGTAATTAAGGTCCAGGTCCAACCGCAAATCTCCGGAGACACAGTGCGTGTGGTCTTCGCTGTTGATGATGCTACCGGGAAGATCAAAAAGGCAGACGCAAGTCTTGATGGCACCTCATGGGTTTCTGTCTTTCCTGACGACGGCATTGCAGATAGCGGTCACGAGACATTCACCGTTGACTTTGGTTCATTGACTCCTGGAGAACACACAATATCGTTGCGGGCCTTTGATACAAGTGGCAACGTCGGCACGCTCAGCGTCACTATTCGCCGCTAGGCTTTGCATTGGCCAGTGATCACCTCTTCATGGGGTGTGGCAGCAGTGATCAGCTGTGGCACTTTCGACCCCAAATCGCAGTGGCATTTCGTCCTGACGATTCCAAAAGGCTTGCACCATACCGTGCGAACCTAGTCCAAACGGTGCGATTTACAGGAATTTCTTGGTAAACTTTCCTTCAAAAGCGGGACTCTAAGTAAGGGTCCCCAGTTTGGCACCTGTCTTGCTCAAACAGCGGTCGGCGCATCTCTTTCTCCCTCCCGTGCGCGAGGAAAGCATGAGGAGGCCAGACCAGAAATGAAGAAGTTAATTCGAGAGCTGATGGTGCTTGGGATGCTTGGCGTTGTTGCTGCCGGCGCCTTCGCTCAAGGTAAGGGTGGCGACAAGCGCCCGCCAAAAGAGCCGGGCAAGGTAATTAACCCGGATAAGCGCCAGCCACCACCGCCCCCACCGCCGAACAGCAATCGCCCGCCAAAAGGGGACAAAAAGAAACCAGATTAGGAGACAGGAACAGGAGCAGGAGCAGCAGGCAGGAGCAGGAAGATCCAAGATCAGTTTTTCCTGCTCCTGCCTGCTGCTCCTGCCCCTGAACTTGGATCTGCTTCCTCCGGACTGACAAAATACCATCATGCAACTAATCTCCCTGTCCGCTGTTGAGGACGCGCGTCGCGCGATCGCCAACGCAGCGATCAGAACACCACTCGTTCGCCTTAACATTCAAGACGCGCCGGCTGAAATCTATCTCAAGCTAGAGAACCTTCAACCGATTGGCTCATTTAAAATTCGAGGCGCTGCAAATGCTATTTCTCGTTTGCCGAAAGACAAACTGGAGCTCGGCGTGTGTACTGCCTCCGCCGGAAACATGGCCCAGGGTGTTGCATGGAACGCTAAACGACTCGGCATACCGTGCACGGTGATCTCACCTGAAACGGCACCAGACACTAAAGTTCATGCGGTTGAGCGACTGGGCGGCCGCGTTATCAAAGCTCCGTTCGATCAGTGGTGGAAGGCGTTTGAAGATCGCAGCATTCCTGGGGTCGAAGGTACTTTCATTCATGCGTTCGACGATGTTGACGTGATGGCGGGCAACGGAACTATAGCGTTGGAGATTCTGGAAGACTTGTCGGACGTCGATGCTGTGGTGATCCCGTGGGGTGGCGGCGGATTAACCTGTGGCATTGGATCTGTTCTGCGACAGTTACGTCCACAGTGCAAACTTTTTTCCGCGGAAGTAGCGACGTCAGCTCCTTTAGCGGCTTCCTGGGCAGCGGGAACTCCGATGGAGATCGATTACAAACCATCGTTTGTAGATGGCATCGGCGCGAAGGGTGTTTTCCCGCGGATGTTCGAACGCGCGCAGGAACTCATCGATGGCCCGCTGGTGGCGGAACTAAACGCAGTTGCTGATGCTGTGAGGTTGTTGGCTGAGCGCAATCGCATTGTGGCGGAAGGTGCGGGAGCATGTTCAGTTGCTTGCGCGCTGACTGGTGAGGCAGGTACCGGAAAAGTGGTGTGCGTTGTGTCGGGAGGAAATATCGATTCAGCGAAACTTGCTAAGATCCTGAACGCTCAAATATAGAATTATCTCATCAAAGTTCTCATTATCGTGAGGTCAGTACAACGTCCCGGTAGCGGGTAGGTGCGAAGCTATAATTCAATCCGCGATAGATTGCATGTAGGTAAGGGTGGTCTACCCCCGCTCTACGGTTATCACATTGAAGCTTCAGTCCCACCATCCAAGATCAGAAAGATTTCAAGTTGGGAAGGGAGGCTTGCCCCCGCTGACTCTGATGACCTTGAGGTTTAGTGTTATGAGAGTCAGCGGGGCACGCCACCCTTCCCGCTGCACTCTATCGCGGATTGAATTATAGCTTCGCACCCACCTGCTATCCCGACGGCTGCTCGTTCACGCATGTCCTTGCTGCGCTTATAACAATTCGACAGAAGGAAAATAAATCGGCAATTGGCAATCTGCAAACGGCAATGAAGTGAATCTGTGTATCTGTGGATAGAAGAACAGGCCAGGATGGATCGCTGATCGAACCATCCTGGCCCGTGGAGGTGTTCGGTGCGCTTCTCCTATTCGCCCGACCGCACCTGTTCACCTCGATTTGCGTAGGATGAGAAATTCACAGGCGGCCACAGATGCGTGACCGAGTTGGTGCTCAATTTCCTGCGCCTACTGTCCCGGCAATGCCCTTGTTAACCATGAGTCGGATCTCGACGCGGCGGTTCTTGGCACGTCCCGCTTTCGTCTTGTTCTCCGCTACAGGTTCTAATTGTCCATAACCGAACGGCTGGACCAGCCGGTTCAATGGCATCTTGTACTTCGTCACGATGTAGTAGATGACGGCGTTTGCGCGGCGCTCACTCAGATCGATGTTTCGCTGCGAGCTTCCGGTTGTGTCAGCATAACCAATCACAGCCATCACCCAACCTTTCGTATTCTGAGTCTTTACCCACGCGGCTGCATTGTCGATCTCCGCCTTCGCCTGTGGGCCCAAAGTGGAGCTTCCGGTTTTGAAGTAAACGGTGATGGTTTTGATGGAATCGAAATCGTCAAGACCATTAATTCGATTGTTGGCGTAGTCAGCTGTCGACTGTGCCTTTTTCGCGGCTTCGGCAGCCGACTCCGCTACAGCTTGTGCCTGTGCAGTCAGAGCGCGGTTCTCTTCGATCTGGCCGGCTAAGCGTTCTTGTTCTTCCTGCTGCTGTTTCAATTTCGCATTCAACTCAGCTTCGGCGGGATCCAGCGTAGACTTCAATGCCTGAGCGGTCCTTAGATCTTGCTCATCAAAGCGGATCTTTTCGGCCGCGATAGTACCGTCGGCATTTCTAACACCGTCGACCTCGAGCCGGAGGCCACGCAGGATGTAGCTGGCTGCGTACTCCTTCGAACCTCGAAACACACCTTTTTTGTGACTCTTCACTTCTGTGGTTGGGGTCAAGAGCACGGTGGTTGTCGCTCCGCCCGTAGTTTCTGACATTGTGAACGAATCGGGCTCGCGCTTAACAACGACTCCTCTGAATTTCTTAACCTCCTCTTGAGGTGCCGTGCCGACGGCCGGTTGTTTGGTAATGGGCGACAGGGATCCCTTCGCTATCGCATTTCCGGCACCAACCAGACTAAGAGCGAAGGCGACTGTCATTATTTTTATTCGTCTGCCGTGACTTCTCATGGGGTTTTTTGCTCCTTTTAGTTCTTGGTCAAAGAACGAGTCAGCCTTCTTTTGTTGAGCTACGCAGTTTCAGCTGGCACACTGTGTGGCCGACCTCCTCGTTATCGTCGCAAATCCTAGCCGCGGTTGTTTGCCGTTAATACTGTCAATTCTGACAGTGTAGGTGCCTTTAAATACCGCCTACCCTCGTAATTAATTGAAAGCGCGACCGCCAGGTCGAACGCACTCGAAGTGAGGACGCTTCACTCGAGGCCGTTAATTGCGGTTGTACGGAATAATCAGTGGGAACTTCGATTAAGATCATCAAGCGTAGACAACGCGAGCTTTGGACAGAAGCTGAGCCGGTTGAGGGCTCTAAGACTGATAATCAGTTGAGGCGTGAAATTGCTAAGACCGTAACTTCATGGATTGAGGAACGTAGAGATGTGGGTTCTTTGAAAGAGTATCCACAGATTACACAAATTAAGAGCTTAGTCAGCTAAGCTGAGGTGGTTAAGTTCCAGCGGCCCCACGTAATGGGGCTAGTCGACTCAACTTAACTGACTAAGCTCTTAATCTGTGTAATCTATGGATATTCTTCCACGCGTTTACGGATGTAGATTCGCCACGGATTGAGCCTGCACGTTGAGCGGCGCGCCAACTGTCGCGGATCCGAAGCGAGCCAAAACAACGGTCACGTTATCTAGTCCTCCCGCGCGCAGCGCAAGGTCAACGAGATCATGGCAGGCCGTCTGGGCCGAATCGGATTCAGTGATCACATATGAGATTTCCTCGTCGCCCACCATTTCGGTAAGTCCATCAGTGCACAGCAGAAGCTGATCACCAACTGATACCTGCGTTCGATGAATCTGGGGCTGAATAACATCGCCGAGCGAGCCTAAGGCAGCCGTCAAGACGTGGCGCATCGAGTGTGTGGCAGGGTCGTCAGGCTTTGCTACGCCGGCGTCGATCAACGCCTGGGCCAGCGTGTGGTCCGTAGTCAACTGCTCGAATTTCCCGCCTCGAAGCAAATAAGCGCGTGAATCGCCGATGTGACCTATGACGAGCTCCTGCCCCAGGGTGCCAGCGACAGTTAGCGTCGTGCCCATTCCTCTAAGCGAGTTTATCCGTTCAGCTTCTGCACGGAGGGTTTCGTCAATCTGAAAGAAACGCTCTTTCATTCGCTGAAGGACGGTCGTGGCATACTCTTGTGTTTCGAGTGAGAGGATCCAGTCTGGGGTTTCAACAAGCAATTCCACGAGTCTGGTGAGAGACATACGACTGGCGATCTCACCGCTAGCATGGCCGCCCATGCCATCGGCCACGAACATCCCGTAGCCCGTTACATCGTAAGAACGTGCGAGGAGACCTTTCCCGAGATTTGAGGAGACGTTTTCCAGCGACCGGCCGAATTTTATGACGAGATAATGATCCTCGTTATTAGGTTTAACGTAGCCTGCGTGTGTTGCTGCTGCTACATCGACAGCGGTCGGGAGGGCTGCGGCGCTCGAGAACTGTTCGGTCGGTAGCTCTGATGAGGATTTCGCTGGTTCGTTGTTCCGTGAGTCTCTGCGATTCATCACGTTGCGCACCTTTCAAATACATTGGTCAGTTGGGGCTACGTGCGGAGACGAGTTCTCATCGAGAACGGCGGGCGTTACCGGTTAGTGTTTATCTGGGCGATCAATCACAGGAATGATTATTAAGAAACCATCGTCCGCAAAAATGAATCCCGGCCGCCTCGTCCTCAGAGGCTTTTGACCTAAGACGAACAAACGGCCGGGACAAAGGTGTTCTCGAGTCAACGAGGACACCAGCAACCAACTTCGATGGACTCTCGAAGCCCCATCCGACGCCCACAGCGAAGCTGGTAACCGAAGGATTTTTCCAGTATGTAAAGATCCTCAAAGTACCGGATGGTTTCTATACCAGGCTATTACTCTGGCAACGCGGAGTTAAAGTAAGCTGAATCTAGGGGCCAAACTACTGGCAAAATTTACAGGTCGGTGACCGCAGATCAACAGATTTCCACCGATTACACAGATTCGGTCCTAATCAGCTCAGTTGAGTGATTCAGCCAACTCTTTGGTTGAAACGTAGCTCACCAAGCTTCTAGTGTAATCGGTGGAAATCGGTGGATCTGCTTTATCAGAACTTCCAGCCCAATGTCGTGCTCACACCCAAATCATTCTTGTTAGCAATTATCGGCGGCTTACTATCGAAATTCTCATACAGATGAAAACCCCACCACAGGTCTTTGACGATTTTGAAACTGACATCCGAAGTCGCTTGTAGCCGAATCCTTCCTGGTGTTGTGAGACTCGGGAACAATGCCAGCCTGGACCTGATGTCAGTTTTCGAGAAACGGAACGTGGCTAAATCGAAACCTATTACAGCATCAGCGTTCGTTGTTTCAGGTTGACCAATCGATTCAAAGTACTTTTCGCGCGTACCGACCACTCCGCCGAACACTGAAAGTCTCGTATCCTCGCGTTGTAATATGTTCCTGCCGAGAAAGCCGCCGACCGAAATGCGACGATCAAGACTCTGCTGATCGCTGCGCAATACATCGAACAGTCCTCCTGCGTACCACTTGGGCAACAGCTGTTTTCTGTAATCGAACGTGAACTGATTACGCGCGCTGCGGCTCCCTTTTGTTTGACCGCTGAAAGCAGAATCTATTGCGGCGGTGAACGAATGGTCGCCCGTTCGATAAGTCGTCGTTGTAGCCAGTGTCGTTTGGTATTGATCATTTCCACTTGTGAAGCTGAAGCCAAGATCTATCGACCCTTCAAGTTGGCGCCAAAAAGTTCCTTCAACAGGCAATATCCTGAGAACCATCATCTGGTTCACTTTCATCACGTTCTGTTGTAGTCCGATGGTGAAATTTTCGTCCGCCTCATCTCGCCAGGAGTTTAGCTCAAACGAGTCTGTGAAGAGCTGTCCGTCGATCAAATAGATCTGGTACTGATCCTTGCTCTCAAGCCGATCCACCTTGGACCAGTCTAGTCGAACGGATTCGGCCATGTAGCTTGCTTTAAATCTCAGTTCGCCCCGGCCCAAGCTCTTGATCTCGCCTGTTAACCGATCCCCATTTTTTAGAACAACAACATCATCGACACGTTTCGCTGAAACCACGGTTACCGACAGAAGCAAGAACAGCAAACATGTTGAGAAACGAGGCAATTGTTTTGACATAGCTCGAAATCCTCTCAAGCGAAATCCTCTCAACGGAGCGACGTTGCTAAGAAGTTAGAAAGTCGTAGCTTGTCAATATTAGAAACCTCGCCTTGCGACTAGTCCTGTCAATTAATACAGGCGACCCACGTGAAAGGATGAAGGATGAGGCATCTTCATCCCTCATCCTTCATCCTTAAGGCCGGCCCTCCTGTAAAAACTGACAGTAATACTCAGCGAAATCGACGGCTAGAATCCTCTAAAGAACTAGTTTGCAGGAAAGAAGGTAACGCAAGATGGTTAAGGTCAGCATAATCTCTCGAATATCCCTGGTCGCTGGATTGCTCCTGGTATGGTGCGCAGTTGCTTCAGCTCAGGATATTCGCTTCAACTATCTCCCCGGAACGGACTTTTCTAAGTACAGAACCTACAAGTGGGTCCAGATACCTAACGTTCAATACCCCAATTCGATCATTGACGATCAGATCAAACAAGCAATCGACGCTCAACTAGCGACGAAAGGCTTGTCGAAGACTGAAGCCAATCCAGATCTGTATGTCACCTATCAGGTAGCCATCAACCAGGAGAAACAGTGGAACGCCTACAGCACGGGCGGCGATTACTGGGGCTGGGGCGGCTGGGGTGGTTGGGGTGGAATGCAAACGACCACGACCACTAGCAAAACTATCAACATCGGAACTTTGAGCGTTGATATGTACGACGTGCCATCAAAGAAGCAGATCTGGCGCGGCGACGCTACCAAAACATTGGGCTCTGGTAAAGATCCACAAAAAGTTAATAAGAATCTGAACAAGGCGATGGCCAAGCTGTTTAAGAAATATCCACCGCCGGTCAAATAGGTCGTTCGTGGCTAGTTGAGGACGCACGTTCTGTACGTCTCTTTGAGGGAGGCATCGTGAAACTCACAATCTTCGTTTGTTGCCTGCTACTGGTCTGCGCATCAGGCATCTCCATGGTTCCGGCGCAAGAACAAAAGCCTGAACCACAACCAAAGAAGGAGAAGTTTTCCGCCCTGGCTTTTTTGCCTTCGGGCGCTGGTCCAATGATGGCTGGTGCTGGGGCTCGGGCCAACGTGGATTTGTACCTAAATAGTTATACGTCGGACCAGGAGGCAAAGGCGTACGCCGCTTTACTCATTGAGAAGGGTCCTGATGCATTGCACAAAGCATTGGAAGATGCCAAATCGATAGGGAAGATCACTCTCACGGGTCGCGTTGGTTTTTATGATCTAAAGGTCATTCGTTCGCATCGCATACAAGGGGGTAGACGAATTTACGC
>DATBSH010000431.1:0-43968 GCA_036559885.1 Pyrinomonadaceae bacterium | reverse complement strand
GCATGGTTCGCATTGACGGATTCGCACTGCTATTCAAATCGGTATTTCTGGTCGCTGCCGCTCTGGCAATCGGAATATCAACTCGCTACCTCGACATCGAAGGTGAACAGCACGGTGAGTATTACGCACTCGTGCTTTTTGCGACAGTGGGCATGATGTTTCTTGCCTGCGGCTACGATCTGATCACTTTGTATATCAGCCTCGAGTTGATGGCTCTGACCTTCTATGTGCTGGTTGCGTTTACGAAGCGTGAAAAGAAGTCGAATGAAGCGGCAATGAAGTATTTTCTGCTCGGCGCGTTTTCATCGGGCGTTTTGTTGTATGGCATGTCGCTGCTGTACGGTATTGCTGGTTCGACTAACATCGGTCAAATCGGACAGGAGATTGGCCAGGTTGTTGGTCTCATGAAGACCAACCCTGACAGTGCTTCCCTTCGGCCTATGCTTTTGCTGGGCATGATCGCCCTTGCCGCAGGCCTCTTCTTCAAGGTGGCTGCAGTTCCATTCCACATGTGGGCGCCGGATGTTTATGAAGGTGCCCCGACCTCCGTGACGGCGTTTCTTTCCACCGGATCCAAGGCCGCAAGTTTTGCGCTCTATGCGCGAATCTTCATCGAGGCCCTCGGCGGCATGCGCGCGGATTGGGCACCACTGCTCGGCATCGTCGCTGCGATCACGATCATGGTCGGCAATTGGGCAGCTGTCACACAGGAGAATTCCAAACGCCTACTCGCCTACTCGTCAATCTCCAACGCCGGATATTTATTGCTCGGTCTGATTGCCGGTAATACTTACGGATATGTGGGACTCATTATTTACCTGCTCGTCTACACGCTGATGAATATGGGGGCATTCGGTGTGATCATCAGCCTGCGACGACGAGGCATCATCGGTGACAACATTGACGATATGACAGGACTCGGGCAAAAGGCTCCAGTCCTCGCTGCCATGATGACAGTATTCATGTTGTCGCTTGGCGGCCTACCCGTGACCGGTGGATTCATCGGAAAGTACTTCTTGTTTGGCGGCCTGATTCAACGCGGTACAGCTGACCATAAAAACTGGTATTACTGGCTGGCCGTTTGGGCCATCATCAACACAGTTGTTTCCTTCTACTATTATTTCCGGTTTATCAAAGTGATGTATCTCGGTGATCGTGTTGCCGATGACAAACCATTATCGCTGTCGCCGGCGCTGCAAACCGCTCTCGCAGTTTCACTAATTGGAATCATCTTCGTTGGCATCTACCCGCAGCCATTTGTGAAGGTTGCGCAGCAACTGCTCGAGTATCTCTCCTAATCACGAGTGTTACTTTTTTACTTCCTCGCTGCCGTTGCAGTCTGGTTCGGCTCCAAATCACTCCTCAGCGGTTTCCGCTACGCGACCTACGTTCGTCAAGAAACCGCCAAACCACTCCCTGATTTCACGCCTTTCGTATCCGTTATCGCGCCCAACAGAGGGATAGAGCCTGGATTAGAAGACAATCTGACTGCGCTGCTCTCCCAAGATTATCCGTGTTTCGAAATTCTTTTTGTCGTCGACAACGCGGCCGATCCAATTATCAAACTCGTAGGCGAGTTGCAGCAGCGGCATTCGGCAGTAAAGACGCGCGTGGTCATCGCGGGGCCAGCAACTGATAGCGGGCAAAAGGTTCATAACCTGCGGGTTGCGACAGAGGAGGTAGGTGCCTTAAGTGAGGTATTGGTCTTCGTCGACACAGACGCTCGACCGGAACCGACATGGCTGCGGCAGCTTGTGGCGCCTCTCGAAAATCCTGATCTCGGTGCCTCCAGCGGTTATCGTTGGTTTGTTCCAGTTAAAGGTGGTCTTGCATCACGTCTACGCGCTGTATGGAATGCGTCAGTGGCCTCCGCCTTAGGTGCCAATCATGGAAAGAACTTTTGCTGGGGTGGATCAACGGCAATTCGCAGATCAGTCTTCGATAGGCATCACATTCGCGATCGTTGGCGAGGTAGTGTATCCGACGACTTCACAGTTACGACGGTCTTGCATCAAGCGAAGCTTCCCGTTCACTTCACACCAAACTGTTTGGTTCCCGCTGTCGGTGACTGCGACTTCCGCGAATTGCTGGAATTTACAACCCGACAAATAAAAATTACTCGTGTGTACGCGTCGCACCTTTGGAAGCCGGTTCTCCTTGGTGGCTTTTTATTTGCAGTCACTTTTTACGGAGGCATCGGTTTGTTGGTGTGGCGCGTTTTGACGGGGCGATCATTTGTGATGCTACTAGCGGTTTTGGTGCTTATCTTCTTGTTGGGGGCGGCGAAGTCTTTCGTTCGCTGGAAGTCGATCAGAATTCCCTTAAGAGAATACCGGCGCCTGTTAAATAGAGACTTGCCAGGCCAACTAACATTATGGCCGTTTGCTTCACTCCTTTATCTTTACAATGCGATTGTGGCCGGCTTCTCGAGACGGATTGTTTGGCGAGGAATTACTTACGAATTGAAATCACCTAATGAAGCTGTCATTATCTCGCGGGACATGTCCGATACGCCTTAGAGCTGCTTGCAAAAGTCGAGGACAGAGTGCCGTGTTGCTCGTGACGTTTGGAAGAGCTAAAGCGTATCGGACACAGAACCTCAATGCCAAACAAAGCTGTCCAATTCGTCCAACTCATCCGTTCGTCCAAGCGTGAGAAGCGATTGGGCACGGTGATCCTCTTCGTTACCTCACGCTGCAACGCCCTCTGTCAGACGTGCTTCTATCACGAAGAACTGAATCGTCCGGGCGACATGACGTTCGCACAAATCGAAAAGGTGTCGCGCACAATGCCGGCGATCACAGACCTGTGGCTTTCCGGTGGTGAGCCCACCTTAAGACCTGATGTCTCACAGATCATCGACATGTTCGTCGCGAATAATGGTGTCCGGCGCGTCATAATCCCTACGAATGGCCTTATCAAGTCGCGTGTTTTCGACATCGTCAACTCGGCGTTGTCACACAATCCCACAATCGACTTGTACCTGAACATCGCGCTCGACGGTTACGGCAAAACTCACGATCGGATACGAGGTGTGCCGGGCAACTGGGATAAAACGCTCGATTGTATCGAGGCGTTGTACGCCCTGAAGGAAAAGTTCACCGATCGATTTCGTCTCAATGTGAATACAGTTGTTTGTGCCGAAAACTATACCGAGATTGAAATGCTGTCTGAGTTCATGTGGAAGCATTACCGACTCGATGGTCAGTACTTCAACATTGTTCGCGGTAAAACGCTGGTTGGCGATCAGATTAAGGAAGTGCCTGCCGACGTGCTTCCCGCGATGTACGCGCACGTTTCCCGTCTAACAAAACGCTACGGCGACAGAATGTTTGCCGCCGATGAGGCGAGTAAGCGTTTTGTAAAGAATGTTGCCTACGTTGGAACAATCACTACGCATTACCGAACACAACACGCAAACTTTGGTGAGCAAACACCGTGGCCGTTTCCCTGCACGGCGGGCGAAACGACCGCGGTGATCGACTATAACGGTGATGTTCGCGCGTGCGAATTGCGAGAAAAGTTTGCCACGCTTTCTGAGTACGACTACGACTTCGGCGCGCTGTGGGCAGCCAATGAACGGCAAAGCGAATTGAATGCAATCGACGGCGGCAACGCTTGCTGGTGCACACACGTCTGTTTCATACACGACTCAATGCGACATTCTCGTCGCGCGCTGTTCTACGATGTGCCGAAGAATTTTTTGCGGCGCGAAAGTTGGTAATAGTCGATGTCTCCAAGCCCGCCCTCAGAACCACGCGAAACTCCCGATCAGGAAGCAAACCGCAAAAGTGGTCTGGCCTATGCCGCAGGTTTCACACTGTTCGCATCGGTTGCGGGTTTTACTCTAATCGGTTGGTTAGTTGATAAGTGGTTTCAGACGACTCCGTGGTTCCTGGTCTTGGGAATTGTCCTTGGTTCTGCCTGCGGGCTCTACCAGTTCGTCCGCATCAGTTCGAAGACGCTTTAGTTAAAGATCCAAGTCTCTGTGCGCCCTCGGTGCTCTCTGTGTCTCTGTGGTTATTTTTTCTGTAAGCCTAACCACAGAGATACAGATTGCTCGCCAACTCGACAACTCACCAAAAACGCAGGTAAAATCGGCGGCTTCGCTATGACGGAAAATACAGACAATGCAGGGCAGGAACCTGTCCAGACGGTGGGCACGCGCGATCAGGGTCTTCATTCCAGAATACTCCGCACGATGATCATCGCGACGCTGGTCGCTGTGATGGTGTCCGTCTTCTTCAGCTCCTGGCAAGTAACAAGCGGACTGGTTATCGGCGGGCTTCTGGCTTTGCTGAATCATCGGTGGCTACAGAGTTCAATCTCCGTTGCGTTTGGCGTTCTGGTGTCGGGTGAAAAGCCGCGAATTACTTTGGCGAAATACATCTTTCGCTACTTGGTCGTAGGTAGCGTGGCGTTTGCCGCTTATGCGCTCGGATTTGCGTCGTTGGCAGCCATAATTATCGGGCTTTGTACATTTGTAGTTGCATTATTCGTTGAAGCGTTTAGAGAGTTCTATTTCGCAATTATTCGGCGAGAGGAAATTGGTTGATGTTCTGGTTGCAGGAAGCTGCGCATGAGGCCGCAGAGCATGCGGAAGAAGCAGAGCACCACGCCCCAATCGTGGTGCAAATGGTGAATCATTACCTTGGCGAATGGGCGTATAGGTTTGAGATGAACTACACCTATCCGATTTGGAAATCATTCTTCGCCAGATTTGGAACGACGCCTGACGCGGTGTTTGGGCCATACACGCCTGAGAACGCGATTCCGTGGTACACGGTCATGTTCTTTATAGCCTGCATTCTGAGCGTGGTCATTATATGGATTTTTAAGGGACAACTTTCTGAAGCCAAACCGCATGGTGCTCAGCAGACTCTCGAGCTAGGAGTGCTGTCGGTAAGGAGCATGTTGGAAGACATCATTGGCCCACATGGGCTGAAATATTTCCCGGTGGTCATGACCTTTGCTGTTCTGATCCTCGTCTCCAACTTAATGGGTCTCTTTCCGCTGTTCATGAGCCCGACTTCGGCCACCAGCGTTACTTTCGCATTGGGTTTAAGTTCGTTCCTTTACTACAACTATATCGGTATCAGCGAAAACGGTTTGTTTACACACTTGAAGCATTTCGCTGGTCCAGTTTGGTGGATCGCCCCGCTGATCTTTCCGATCGAATTGATCAGTAATTTTATCCGACCCTTCTCACTGGGCATTCGTTTGTTCGGTAACTTGTTCGCGGACGAAAAGGTGCTGGAGACAGTGGCCAATTTGGCACCGCCTTATACGTGGCTTGCTCCAATCTTCTTGATGCCTTTGAGCGTCTTCGTTGCATTCATACAAACGTTCGTTTTCATCCTACTTTCACAGCTGTACATAAGTGAGGTGTCGCACGCGCCACATGTCGCTCATGGTGACCACGAGCATGCTGTGGAGGAAGACCAAATAATTGCCCCTGTTCTAACGTAGGGGAACTCCCGCTTGTGTGAGCGACGCAGTCACAGTGACTGCGCACGTTACCTGGCAATCCTGATTTGACCAGAACAGATTTTGGGCCGGACGGTTACTTATTGCTTCGCGATTTGAAGCATGTCAGGTCTGTCTCGCTGGAGCGCCGTTGTTCGAGGGGCGGTGGATACCGGATTCAGGCGAAATCATAAACAACCGCATTCGTCCACACATCGCTTCCGGTCAGGTCATTCAATTAATCTTCTAAGGAGGAACAATGAACAAACTTAGGATGTTGTTCTTCGCTGTTGTCGGCATTCTCATGAGTGGAATGACCGTGCTCGCGCAGCCTGAAGTTGCCGCGGCAGGCGCTGACAACGCGAGTTCCGTGAGCAAGTTTCGCGCGCTAGCGGCAGGCATCGGTTTCGCCATCGCAGTGTTTGGCGGAGCTCTCGGACAATCACGAATTGGCGCGTCCGCTTGCGAAGGCGCAGCAAGGAATCCCGGGGCAGCTGGTCGTATTCAGACCATGATGATCTTGGGATTGGCGCTGATTGAGTCGCTGGTTCTGTTCGCCCTGTTGGTAGTGTTTGCGGTCGTTAAGCCTAGCTAACGGAAACAACAGTTCGAAACATCGCAAGACGAGCGGGAACTTTTCTCGCTCGTCTTTTTGTGTCCGATACGCTTTAGCTTGTCGTGACGTGCGATAGATTCAACTTCTTTCGGGAACGTGATCGTCTTAAAAGCCTCAACAAAACAATTCCTGAAAGCAGTTGACTCTTCCGCACGTCACAACAAGCTAAAGCGTATCGGACATTTAATTGGCCTCGTTGCTGATCCCGGCTCGCTGTGCTAGTCTCGAATTCATCCCCTTCAAATCAAGGTCACGAGGCGCAATTAACCGATGAAAAAATGTCCGAAGTGCGGAATTGAGTATCCTGATACAACTACTCTTTGCCCATCGGATGGTATTGCACTCGAGACAACAGATGATCCCCTCATCGGAAAAGTCCTTACCGGCAAATATCGTATAGATGACAAGCTAAGCGAAGGCGGCATGGGAGCCGTTTACCGTGGTACGCATGTGCTGATGGATAAAACGGTCGCCATCAAAGTATTGCGTCCTTCGCTCGCAGCCGATGAAAAAATAGTCGCCCGTTTCTCTCGCGAAGCACGCGCCGCTTCCAGAATCACACATCCGAACGCTCTAAGCGTGACCGATTTCGGAGAAAGTGAAGACGGCATAGTGTTTTTGGTGATGGAGTTCTTAAGCGGCCGCACCTTGAAGGACGTCATTCGCGAACAGGGACCCCTACCTCTCCAGCGTGTCGTTGAGATAAGTTATCAAGTGGCAGACGCATTGAAGGCCGCACACGATCAAGGTGTCGTGCATCGCGATCTGAAAAGCGACAACATAATGCTGATCAGTACCGCGGTTGGTGAACATGCCAAAGTGCTCGATTTTGGTATTGCGAAAATAAATGAGCCCGATACTCCGGACTCAGAGTTGACAGCACCGAACCTCGTTATCGGTACGCCTCAGTACATGTCACCCGAACAGTGCTCGCAGGCCGGTGAGATCGATTCGCGCTCTGACATCTACTCTTTTGGCGTGATTCTTTACGAAATGCTCGTGGGGCACGTGCCGTTTACTGGAGAATCGCCAACCATTGTGATGATGAGGCACTTACAGGACTCAGTGCCATCGGTCCTGGATGAGCGCAACGATATACCGCCGTCGATTGGTCACATAATCGAGCGTGCGATGGCTAAAGATCCTAGCAATCGCTATCAACATATCACTGACTTGCTCGAAGATTTGACGATTGCAGCCGGCATTCCTCTTCGCTCTGCCTCCGGTTCGGTAAACCTCGATAGCCGAGTAGAAACGCCACCTCGAATCACTACGGTAGATGAAGCTGACGAAATAACTGTCGTGCGCCCGAGGGAAGCTCCAGTTTCAACGCGCAGGGCACCTGTCACGGTTCCTATTCAACCGCCGGCTCCCGCCGTTGCGTCGTTCAAACCAGTTCGCATTTTGATTCCTGCGGCTGTGGCATTGCTGGTAGTGTTTGCCGTCATCTACGCCTTTACTCGTAACTCGACAACATCGGATAACAGGAATGTGAACCAGCCTGGACTCGTCGCCGATCCAAATAGCCAACCGGTGCAAGTCGGATCTCCACCGACGGGATTTGCCGAATCGAGCATTCCGTCCGGCGGTAATATCAATTCAGCAAACGCGAACGCGAACAAGAATGTTAATGCGAGTCCTACCATCACTCCTTTGGAAGACGTAACACCCCCGCCCGCTTCGAACGCGAATTCAAACAGCTCTAACAGCAACAGACAAGCTCCGTTGCCGCCCCCGACCCGAACCGTAAGTCCTGTTGAGGTTCCAATGCCCTCTCCACCTCCAGCGAGTCCTACACCTAAATCATCGCAGGAGCCCGCTAAGCCGACGCCAACGATTCAGCCAGTCTTGCGATAATGGGCAAGATCGTTAGGGCTGTAGCAGAAAACCCAAGCGCAGGACATCCGAAAGATTTGCAATCCTTGGTCCGGCAAAGCCGTACTACTGTAGTCCTATTTGCCTGCGGCCAGGCCAGCTGCCTGATTCGTGGAATCTGTGAACGTGCCTATGGAGGAGAGAATCAAATCTCTAAACTGCGTGTCGTTATCGATGGAGATTTGAACTTCAAGAGCATAAGTAGGCAGTGAGAGGTGTAAGGATTTTATTTTCACCGCGTCCTTAGCGGTTGTTATTAAACTGACGGCGCCTCTTTTTGCGGCACCAGCAGAAATTGAATCGATGTGGTCCTGCGTGTATGTCTGGTGATCGCGCAGCGCTCTCTCGAACACTGGCGCATAACCCTCGCGACGCAGGTGTGTAAAAAATGAGTGCGGATTGCCCACACCGCAAAAGGCGCCAATTGGGCCGAGGAGATTTGTGGGAGCTCCACTCAGAGCAACCAAATCAATCGTTTTCATGCGTGAGGTAAACATAGGACAAGGAGCGAACAGTTGAAGTTCATCCTGTACCGTGCGGATGTCATCAATCTGATCTGTGCGAGTGATCACAATGCAGTTTGCTCGGTTCAAGCCCTCCAGCGGTTCGCGAAGCCGTCCTTCGGGTAAAAGCCTTTTGCCACCCCACGGATTCGTCGCGTCGATCACCACGATGTCTAGGTCACGAGCTAGCCGCAGATGTTGAAATCCGTCATCGAGTACAAAGCAGTCAGTTCCTAAGTGTTTGATCGCGTCTTCACCAGCCGAGGAGCGATTCGCGTCACTAATCACCGCTGCCAGACCCTTTAGATTCTTTGCAAGCAGAAACGCTTCATCCCCTGCTTCTCCAGCCGAGGAATATACCGACTGCCCATCTGACACCAACACTCGCTCATCCGGTCGAGTTCGACCGTACCCACGCGTCAGCACACATACCCTGCGGCCGCTCTCCGATAGCAACCGCGCCACGTACTCGACCAGGGGAGTCTTCCCAGTGCCTCCCGTCGTAATGTTTCCGATGCTGATAACAGGCCGGTTAAGTTTTGTAGTTCGAAACGTACCGCGGCGGTACATCGAAAGACGCGTCTTGGTAATAATGCGATAGAGTGCGCTGAGTGGCGGAAGCACGAGTGGCGCCGTTAATTTCATGAATTAGCAGTTTCGCGGGTCAGACCTTTGTCTACCACGTGCGGATTTGAGAGTGGCTGAAACAACGGGGTAACAAACGTCAAAGTCTTTAACGCCGCTCCGCGGTTGGCTTCCACAATTTGTAAGGCGTTGCGCGACAGCTCGTGCCGCTTTGTTGGAGAGACTAAAAGGGAGTGAAATGCATCGCATAGGGCGGCTGTTAGATTCGGTCCCTCTAAAGGTGGCAAAGTGATGATCGCTGCATTGTCGTGGAGTAGGCGGACGATTGCTTCAAAGTTGTCGTTGTGAGCTCCGGTAATGATAGCCGTTCCTACTGCCGCAGGCTCAAGCACATTATGGCCGCCTTTTCTTACCATGCTTCCACCCACAAAGACGATAGTCGCAAAGGGGTAGATTCCGGGCAACTCTCCAATCGTGTCAAAGAGTATAACCGCAACGCTCCTATCATTCGTTTGCGCTGTTTGACTTCGTCGAGCCCATGTAAGCCCCGATTTGTCTAATAGAGACGCAACTTCAGCGAAACGTTCTGGATGACGCGGTGCGATACCCAGTCGCAACGGAGTTGCGCCACGTTGCTTCAGCATATGGAAACAGTCGAGCAGGATCTTCTCCTCCGGTGCGTGAGTACTAGCTGCCAGGATAAATGGTTCATCACGGTCAAGTTTGAAGCGCTCAACGACTTCCTGCGTCAGTGTACCTGCTTTTGTCGCGGGACTAACGTCAAACTTGAGATTGCCACCGACAGATACTTTTTCAGGTGATATGCCCAGGGCTCGAATGCGTTCAGCGTCGGATTGACTTTGCATGACGGCGGTCGTGAGATTTTGCAGTACGCGAGTCACAAAGAACCGGATCAAGCGATAACCGCGAAATGATTGTTTCGAGATTCGCCCGTTGACGAGACCAACCGGTATCCCATTCTTCGCGCAGCGGCGCAGGAAATTTGGCCACAACTCGGTTTCCATCATCAGAACAACGTCGGGTTTGACCTTATCCAGGGAACGGCGCACACACCAATCCCAATCAAATGGAAAGTAGATTACCTGGGCCGCCTCTTGTTTGAAGACGTCTCGTGCTAGCGCCTGACCCGTCGCCGTCACGGTTGAGACCACGAGCCGATAATTGGGAAAGTTGCGCTGCAGTTCGCGAACGAGTGGGCGAGCCGCCTGTGTCTCCCCAACCGAGACACAATGGAGCCAAATAGTAGATTCGTTTTGCGGCTCGAGTTTTGGAATAGCACCTAACCGTTGCCGGATTCCTGGCAGGTACTTACCGTGGGCAATGGCGTGGAAAAGAAATCGCGGGATTAGGACGATTAGACCAAGGGTTAGCAGAAGACTGTAAGTCAGGTACATACGAACAGAAAAACTGCTGGCCCGGAAAGCTGATGCGCGGCGTTCTTCTATTTTGCGCGCTCGATATATCGCCCCTCTGAAGGATCAACCCGAATCCGGTCACCTTCGTTTATGAATGGCGGCACCTGAATGACGACTCCGTTTTCCAGGGTCGCGGGCTTATTCACGTTCGAGACTGTTGCGCCTTTCAGAGAAGGCTCTGTCTGCGCAACAGTAAGTTCCATCGATGGTGGCAGGTCAATTCCCATTGGAGAGCCTTCGTAAAACTCCGCTTGCAGTTTCAAGCCAGGTGTTAGCCATTGCGAAGCATCACCCAGATCTTCCTCGCTGAGGGCGATCTGTTCATAGTTTTCCGTATTCATGAAATGGTGATGCGAGCCATCTGAGTAGAGGTACTCCATCTCATGCTGTTCGAGCGAGGCGCGATCGACGGTGTCGGCTGACCGGAAGCGGTGTTCAAAAGATGAGCCGGTCCGAATGTTCTTTAGCTTCGTTTGTACCATTGCGCGCAAGTTACCGGGCGTATGATGGCGAAACTCCACAACCTTGCAGGGCTGACCTTCGAAAACGATTACCATACCGCGTCTAATTTGAGTGGCAGGAATAGCCATAAAACTGAATTCTCCGTCCAAAAATATCCCGAACTTTTGATGTATCACCGCACGGTGAGGCGCAGCCGCCCCCATGGAAAACGCGTAGTCTAACTACCGGCCTCAGAATTTGTCCAGTGACCTTAACTGATAAGGCGGATAGGTCCTATAGGTCTAATAGGTCCTATAAGCTCTACCTCTAATTAATACAAGAAGAGCGGCCTCAACTGAAATTTCTTTCACAGAAGCCGCTCTCTTTTGAGGAGCCCACCTACCTCGATTGTAGAAACGCTAAACCGAGCTAATAGTTCCATTAACTCTTACGCTGCGCGAGCGCGGGGAACACGCCTCAGGCGAGCCAAACGCTCAAGCCACCGCTGAGCCTCTTCATAGTGAGGGAATCGCCGCTCGTCCATGCGGAAAGAAGAGGTGTGATAATACCGACGACCGTTAATCAATCTGGCCGGATGCTTAATGTGCAGCATCTCGTGATAAAGGATATATTCCACGAACCACTCCGGCACTTCTGAAGAATCGAGCGTTTTGCTGATTGTGATGCTGTCGTATAGGTGGTCATGGTGACCAAGAATGCTTCGTGTTCTCCGCTGTGACCAGGTAATCGTCGGTCTATTCAGTTCTCCGTTGAAATAGCGGCGGTTTAGTTTCACGAACATCCGATCCAAATCATAAACTTCACCCTGCGCCGAAGAGACCATCTTTCGGCCACGCCCTCGTCGTGCAAGATCTGACGAACGCATCACTTCAGGAGTCAGTGAATAATCTCGGTAAACTCGGTCGTGGATTGTCGGAACACGTTTTCCAAGCAGACGAGAAACCAGAATCCATGCAAGCGCACGCAACACTTCAGGCGGACAGTTCTTGCAGATGTCGGAGAGCCTTACGTAGACGCGACCAGAACGAACTCGAATCGTGTGCCGGAGTCCCGCGTAAGGATAGAAGCGCACCTCAATCGAAGGCACGCCTCGGTTGCCGCCAAGATGGCGAAACGCATCCGCAAAATACTTCCTTACGTCGGTCATGTGTTTACGTTGTGCGGCGATCGGCCCTGGGGAATAGCATACGCGCACAGAGAGTTGAATTGCGGGGTGGCGCACGCCGTGGCCGGGAATTCAGATTCCAGCGGATGTAATCTTAAGGAGGCCCCGAGCGCCTAGTCAACTCGCGGAGCGCGGTCTGGATTTAGTCGGTCGCGGGCAGCCAGAAAGGTACTGCCGGCAATTAGTTCCGCGCTCCTGCCAAATTCACTAAGTCTCATGAGGTCAATGTTTTATGGGGTTGAGTAAGCCGGTCATCGAGTCTTTCAACAAAGAAAAAGTGTTCACCACCATTTCCGTCGAACGTTAGTTTGCAGCGATTTACGTCTATTTCGTATACTGCGAAAGCGGTTTTTCGTGGGTGAGTCATTCTGGCAAACCTGCACGTCTTGGTTCTACCGCAGCTACATTTTTCGCCGATTTTTGGAATTATGCCCCGTCGCACCCCAAACAATCCATCAAATGAAGCCGCCGCTCTTGACCAGAGGGCTCAAGCTCTCCTGGCTGCTTTAATCAAGGAGCATCTCGTCACTGGTGAAGCGGTTGGTTCGCGAGTGCTGTCGGATGGATTCTCACACGCGTACGGATGGAGTCCCGCGACAATTCGCAATGTGATGTCAGAACTCGAGAATCGGGGATACGTCGAGCAGCCACATACTTCCGCAGGCCGAATACCAACTGACACAGGCTATCGCTACTACGTCGATCATATGTTAGGTGAGGCCAAACTATCGCGCGGTGATTTGAAAGCAATCAATGACCTCTTCTCAACAAATCCGATTGACGCAGGCTCGCCCGACCGTTTGATGGAAGCGGCGTCACATGCACTATCTGCATTGTCGGACAACGTCGGAATCGTAGTTTCACCCTCACTTGCTCAAAATCGATTGAAGCACATTGAGTTTCTTCAACTTCCCGACAAGCGCATACTTGTGGTCCTCGTCTCCACGTCGAACATCATCCATAACAAAGTAATCCGGTTAGCGGATGAGTTGACGCAAAATGAACTCGACAAGACGGCGAACTATCTCAATTCCGAATTCAGCGGCAAGAGTCTGAAGGCGATCAGAACCGAGATACTGTTGCTGATGAAGGAAGAGAAGGCGCTTTACGATCGCCTGCTGCGTAACGCCATCATGTTGTGCGATCGTAGCCTCGAAGGCGATAGCAGTGGTGAGGTTTACGTAGACGGGGCGTCAAATATTCTTACAAAACCCGACTTCGTCGATTTCGAACGCATGCAGGAACTCTTTCGCACGTTCGAAGAGAAGTCGCGTTTGATCAAAATCTTGAATGAATGCATCACTCACGATTCACCGAATTACACCGGCGATGTGCATGTGATTATAGGAAGGGAACACCCGGTGAGCTCAATGCGAAACTGTGCCTTGATTACAGCTCCGTACAGGGCGGGATCCAGCGAAACCATCGGTACTTTGGGCGTTGTGGGTCCGATGAGAATTGAATATGCCAGGATAATGGCTATGGTAAACTACATGGCGCGGCTGATTGAGAATCGGTTAAGCGAGCAGACCGCATCATGACGGTTATGCACGTTTCCGCCCCTCCTGATGGTATCAGACAAAAATCCAAAGCGTGGGAAACGGATTCCCATTCGATTCCTTGACCTGAATACGAAAGGGGATTCGTTCTCCGCAGATCCTCCCGACATGGAAAGACCAGATCCTGAAAACGATATTGAAATCATCTCGACCGATGCGGACGACCCTACGACTCTGGACGATCTTGAGTCTAGTTCGGAGGGCCGCGGATCAGAGAGCGATGACTTCACTGGTGGGCCTGACACAGCTGAGTTGGTCGCGACTCGCGCCGAACTGAAGCGTGTGTTGGCGGAAAATGCGGAACTCAAAGATCGTTTTGCGCGTCGTCAGGCGGATTTTGAAAATTATCGCAAGCGGGTGGATCGAGAGCGCTCGGAGACCTACAACCGAGTTGTGATAGATATCGCCGCCAAGTTGTTGCCAGTACTCGATAATTTGAAGCGAGCGCTCGAAACTGAAGCCTCGGTTGAGGCGAGCGAATCTGACGAGTTTCGACATTTCTTGAGCGGAGTGGACCTTATTTATAGACAGTTGAACGGGGTGCTAGAGGCTTTGGGTGTAACTCCTATCGCTTCAGTAGGAGAACAATTCAATCCGCATGTTCACGAGGCCGTCGTAACAGAAGCCACCGACGAATATGAGCCCGATACAGTTATTCAGGAGATCGTTTCGGGTTACCGCTTAGGCGACAAGTTGATTCGTCCTGCACTTGTAAAAGTGGCTAAAGAAAACGAATAGATCGAAACAAACGGGGTTTGAGGATAGATGGGCAAAGCAATCGGCATAGATTTGGGAACGACAAACTGCTGCGTCACGGTGCTCGAGGGCGGTGCAGTACAAATCGTGCCCAATAAAGAAGGGGGCCGAACCACGCCAAGCGTTGTCGGCTTCACTGATAAAGGTGAGCGTCTGGTAGGGCAAATCGCTAAACGCCAGGCTGTTACCAATGCGGCGAACACCGTCTATGCCGTAAAGCGTCTGATTGGCCGAAAGTATAACTCGCCCGAAGTAGAGCGTATGCGAGAGACATCTTCATTCGAGATAGTCGACTCCCAAAACGGTGACGCTCGAGTTCGAGTCCAGGGCCGTAGCTACAGTCCTCCGGAGCTGTCAGGAATCGTTTTGCAACGACTGAAGGCTGCTGCTGAAGAATTCCTCGGCGAACCCGTTACGGATGCGATCATCACGGTCCCCGCGTACTTCGACGACACTCAACGCCAGGCCACGAAAGATGCCGGCAAAATCGCAGGCCTGGAGGTGGAGCGGATCATTAACGAGCCGACCGCCGCGGCGCTGGCTTATGGTCACGGTAAGAAGGGCGTCGAGCGCATTGCCGTTTACGACTTCGGAGGAGGCACGTTCGACATTTCCATTCTTGAGATTAACGATGGCGTATTTGAAGTTCTGTCGACATCAGGAAATACGTTTCTCGGCGGCGAAGACATGGACGAACGGATCATGGACTGGATGGCAACCGAGTTCCTGTCCGACACGGGAATTGATCTGCGTCAGGACCGGCTGGCATTGCAAAGGCTGAAAGAAGTTGCCGAACGTGCGAAGTGCGAGCTGTCGTCTTCAATGGAGACAACTGTAAACTTGCCATTCATTGCCGCTGACGCTACCGGCCCGAAGCATTTCAACAAATCATTGACTCGTGATCAGTTTGAGACGCTTGTGGCTGATTTGGTCGAACAGACCGTGGAACCATGTCACACCGCACTTCGCGACGCCAAACTGCAGAATAGCGACATCGATAAGATCATCCTTGTCGGCGGCCAAACGCGTTCACCGATTGTCGAGCGAACCGTTGAAAAGATATTTGGTAAGAAGCCCTCGGCTGAGATCAACCCGGATGAAGTGGTAGCAATGGGTGCCGCCATTCAGGGTGGTGTGCTGACCGGAGATGTCAAAGACATTGTGTTGCTCGATGTTCTTCCTTTGAGCCTTGGACTCGAGACGCGCGGCGGTCTTTTCACAAAGATTATCGAGCGAAATTCGACGATTCCTTTGCGGAACAGCCTGACGTTTACGACTGTCGTCGACAATCAATCATCAGTTGAGATTCACGTTATGCAGGGTGAGCGAGAAGTGGCCAGTGGAAATCGGTCGCTTGGCAAATTTGAATTGGTCGGCATCCCTCCCAGCCCGCGCGGTGTACCTCAGATCGACGTTTCATTCGAAGTTGATGCGAACGGAATCGTTTCGGTTTCTGCACAAGACAAGGCAACCGGTCGAGAGCAGCAGATGCGCATCACACCTACGTCCGGCTTGACCCCGGATGAGATCGATCGGCTGATTCATGAAGCTGAAATTTTTGCCGATAGCGACCGTGGCGCAAAGGAGATTGTGATCCTGCGAAACAAGGTGGAGTCACTTCTCAGAAACACTCAGAAATCATTTTCAAAGTTTGGCGGATTGTTGTCCGCAGCCGACCAGGAAGCTGCAGAGCGCGCTTTTGTTGAAGCGGAAACGGCTGCTAAAACAGATGATATGGAGGAGCTTAACAAAGCTCTGATTGGTCTCGAGCGAACTGCTACCCAACTCACATCCGCTATGATGAATCCCACTGCTGATACAATTACAAGTTAGATTCGGAAACTGAATACTTTATAGTTTGTCGCATAGTCGTGAATCGAGTTGAATGCCAGATGAACGACACGCGAGTATATTGAACACAATTAAATTGGACGAGGTTATTATTTCGAATTAATGAGTACCAAGCGTGACTATTACGAGATTTTAGGCGTTAGTCGGACTGCGACTGACCAGGAAATTAAGAGTGCGTACCGGCGGCTGGCCGTTAAGTATCACCCCGACAAAAACCCGAACGATTCGGGTGCCGAAGAAAAGTTCAAGGAAGCAGCGGAGGCGTACAGCGTGCTTTCGGATGCCGAGCAACGACGCCGATACGATCGATTCGGGCATGCCGGCGTTTCCAGTACTGCCGGCGCGGGCGCCTGGGGGGCGCCAGGTTTTGGCGGAATTGAGGACATCCTCGGTGATCTTTTTGGATTCGGTGATGTCTTTGGCGGCGGTCGCAGCGGTAGTCGACGGACCACGGCGCAAAGGGGTGCGGACCTCCGCTACGATCTAGAAATAACACTCGAAGAAGCTGCAAACGGGATGACAGCACAACTCCGCATCCCGAGACTTGAAGGTTGCGAAAGCTGTAAAGGTTCGGGCGCGGCCGCCGGTACGCAACCGGAAACTTGCCAAACCTGCAACGGCACAGGCCAGGTTCGGTACCAACAGGGCTTCTTTTCAGTTGCTCGAACATGCCACACCTGTCGTGGTGTCGGTCGCATCATTAGGAATCCGTGTCCGGATTGCAAGGGCAAGGGCCGTGTCGAGCGCGAAAAGCAGATGGAAGTGAAGATTCCAGCCGGCGTCGAAACCGGTTCACGCTTACGTGTCCAAGGCGAAGGAGAATCAGGTACGCAGGGAGGTCCCTCCGGAGACCTTTACGTGGTTATCCACGTTGCTGAACATGAGCAGTTTGAGCGACAAGGTAGCAATCTGTACGAGGCCGTGCCGATAACGTTTGCTCAAGCGGCCTTAGGTGCCGACATCATGGTGAAGACGCTCGACGCGCAGGAAAAACTAAAGATCCCGATGGCGACGCAAACCGGCACTGTTTTCAGACTCAAGGGCAAAGGCATGCCAGTCTTGGGCGGGCGCGGCCGTGGCGATCTGTTTGTATCTGTCACCGTGATTACGCCTACAACGCTGACCAGGGAGCAACGGAAACTGCTCGAACAGTTAGCGGAAGTTGAAAACAAGGATCTGGAAGATAAAGGATTGGTTGACAAAGTCCGCGACATCTTTGGCTAAGGAGGTACCTATGTTGTTCCCCCGATACACGCGCAATGTCTTGTTTGCGCTAAGTTTACTTGCACTCATCCCCGTATCCTGTTACGCGCAGGACAACCTCGCCCAGTGGGAAAGCTTCGATTTCGCAAGAAACGCAATTAAGCCCACCCAGATTCAACCGATGCCGCTCGATGAATTAAAACTTCTTCGCGGGATCGTGTTTGGACGGCATGGCCGCATGTTTAAGGATGCGGATATTAAATATTTCCTTGAATCAAAGTCCTGGTACAAGCCAAACACTGAGTTCAAGAATTCGATGCTCAATGATGTGGAGCGTCGGAACCTCGACTTGATTCGAATCGCCGAGGCGAGGAAGCACGACACGATTCAACCTGGCGATATGCGCTACTGGCGCGATCGATCCATCAGTGCTCGCAAACTCGGCAATCACAGCGGTGCTGAGTGGAAAGTGCTGGTTGCCGAGGTTGAAGCAATTCATGGCAAACGCTTTGACGACGAGCCTTGGTTGCAACAGTACTTCGAGGAGCGTTACTGGTACGAGCCTAATGCGACGTACGATCCGAAGAAACTCTCCATGATCGAACGTAAGAACATTACGGTATTAAGCGATGCCCAAAAACGGCAACGACGAGTAGCGTTGTTACCGGGCGATATGGAGCTGTTCGAGAACAAAGCTATCTCGGAAGCGATGCTGCGTGGGTTAAGTCTCCATGAGCTTCGGCTTATACGGAACGAGATTTATGCGCGACATGGACGGATTTTTAAAGCGCCCTGGCTGCAGCAGTATTTTGCTATGCAGCCGTGGTACGTTGCTGATGAGAACTTCAAAGATGAGGCTCTGTCAGGCAACGACAAGTTGAACGTCGAAACGATCGTTGGCGTCGAGAAACGGATTCATGAGGAACTGAGTACGAAACCGGTGACTCGTGCTTTGCTCGAAGGTCTGTTCCTTGAGGACGCCAGCCAGATGCGGCAGGAGATCTACGCCCGGCACGGAAAGGTATTCAAGGAGACCTGGCTACAGAAATACTTTTCCAGTTTCGACTGGTACAAGGCCGATTCAAACTTTACGGAGGCGGCTCTAAGTGAGGTGGAGAAGAAGAACATCGCCACGATTGCGGCATATGAAAAACGTGCTGTCACTGCGATGAGCACGATAGAGGGTTGATAAGGCCCAACTTAGGTCTCGCGTGACGAGACCCACAAAACAAGAAAGAACATCCACAGATTACGCAGATTACACAGATTAGAACCAAGGCAGCTAAGTTGAACCATTAAGTTCCTCAATGGAACCCGCAGAATCAACTTAGCTGCCTTAGTTCTAATCTGTGTAATCTGCGTAATCTGTGGATATTCTTTTGCTGTTACAGTCGATATCGCACACCGGCGCGTCGAGCGGCTTCCTCCTCAAGATCAATGTTCTGCAAGCGGAGGGTTACGTCGGCGTTTAGGTCCAGGTCCGCGCGTTCACCGGCTAAGAGTTTCACTGTTCCTGCCGCCGCAATCATCGCGGCGTTGTCAGTCGAGAGATGCGGAGAGGGGAAGTAAACCGGGATTCTCAGCCGCTTGGCTGCCTGTCCACAAACTTCACGCAACTTACCATTACAAGCAACTCCTCCGGCAACAATCAATGTCTTTGGATAATTCTCTTCCGCTAGTCGCTCCATCGTTTTGACAAGCGACTGCACGACCACATGTTGAAAGCTCGCTGCTAAATCTTTGATCGCCTGTGATGGCTCACCGCCGTTCTCCATTGGTTTCAACGCACTCTCGCGCACATGTTTGGTAACTGCCGTTTTCAGACCACTAAAGCTGAAATCCGGCAAGCCGTCGCCCATCCGGGGAATAGCGAAGGGAACGGCCTTTGGATTTCCCTCCCGGGCAAGCCGCTCGATGATTGGACCGCCCGGATAACCAAGGCCGAGTAGTTTGGCCACTTTGTCAAAAGCTTCTCCCGCGGCGTCGTCGCGTGTGCGCGCGAGAACTTTGTACTTCCCGGGCTCAGGAATCAGAAAGATATTGGTGTGGCCGCCGGAAACGATCAGTGCTTCTGCCGGATATTCAATCGGTGGATTTTCAAATGCGACTGAATAGATGTGACCTTCGATGTGGTTTACGCCGACAAACGGTTTGTCCAGGGCGAACGCCATTGCTTTCGCATAAGAAACTCCGACCAAGAGCGAACCAACCAATCCGGGTCCAACCGTGACAGCAATGCCGTCGATATCTTTAGCTGTGACCTGAGCGCGCTCAAACGCTTCAGTCACCACTGGAACTATCTTGTCGAGATGTTCACGGGAGGCGAGTTCTGGTACCACTCCACCAAAGCGCTTATGGATTGGAACTTGGGATGAAATTACCGACGATACGATCTGATTGCCGTCTCGCACGAAGGCAGCAGCGGTCTCATCGCAAGATGTTTCAATACCCAGAACAAGCATAGTGATTGAACAATCTTACCAATTACTTGAGTAAACGCCGAAGCGCGTTTAGTCCCACAATTTAAGATCAGAAAATTGCAAGTAGGGAAGGGCAGTTTACCCCCGCTCAACCAGCTTTATCGGATCCAAGAAAACACTCAACTACAGAACGGGAGCGAAGCGACCGATTTCAACTGACGGAATCGTCAATGTTAGTTCAATCGGTCGCTTCTCACGTTCTGTAGTTGAATCCCTCGGGCACGAATTTAGGTTTGCCAGCCGCGCTTTCCCAACCTGCAATTTTCCTGACGTTGAGTTTCAGTCTCCGATTTGAGAAGGACTAGCCTTGATGAGGTTCGTAAAAACTTAGTGCCGAATCACCCTGCTTTAGCACTCGAGCTCGTGTTAGTTCCCCTACTGTGGCCGGCAACTCCTTTTTGTGATGATGTTCCGCAATCAGCAATCCGTCGTTGTTTAGCAGTTTGTTCTCTGCAACTAGTCGCAAAACCGTGAGGTAATCATGCTCGTAGGGCGGGTCAAAGAAAATGAGGTCGAATCCCTCAGAGCGTCTATCGGCGTGATGTTTCAGAAAGTCTTCTGCCGTGGCGTTCAGCACTTCAGTTTGATCCTCGGGAATCCTGCAAAGATCGAGATTACTTTCTACTAGTCCGCACATCTTTCTTGAACGATCGACAAACGTAGCCCACTCTGCACCACGTGATAACGCCTCGATACCCACCGCGCCAGACCCGGCGCATAGATCAAGAAACCGCACGCCTTCGATTCGTGGAGCGATCACATTAAATAGAGTCTCGCGTAGGCGATCAGAAGTAGGCCTGACCTCCATCGAGGGCGGACTTTTGAGCTTACGGCCCTTGTATGTACCGGCGATAACGCGCATAACGGGAGCAAAGAGCAAAGGGCAGAGGGCAAGGAGCGAAGAGCAAAGGGCAAGGAGCGAAGTGCTAAGCGCAAAGAGCTGTTGGCGCCTGGTTCTTGGCCCTTTGCGCTTGGCTCTTTGCCCTGGTCAGCCCACATTCGCGAGGCCGAAGCGCGGCTCCTTTACGACTCGCTCAATCATCTTCTTCGTAGCCGCAGCGTCCTGTTTGTTTGTCAGGTAGAACTCCGCCGCGCGTCGCGCCCGTTCCAGTATCGTCTGATCTCGGACGAGATTACCGATGCGCAATTCAGGGACACCCGATTGCCTGGTGCCCAGGACTTCACCCGGTCCGCGCAATTCCAAATCCTTTTCCGCAATCACGAACCCGTTGTTTGTACGGGCCATGATGCCAAGCCTCTCTTCGGCGATAACAGTTTTCTTGTCACTGGTCAGCAGAATACAGAAGCTCTTATCTGCGCCGCGGCCAACCCGACCTCTTAACTGGTGGAGTTGTGACAATCCGAAACGCTCTGCATGCTCAACAACCATGACTGAAGCATTGGGCACGTCAACGCCCACTTCAATAACTGTGGTGGAAACCAGTATCTGGATTTCGCCTGCCACAAATGCCTTCATTACCTTTTCCTTATCAGCCGGCTTCATCTTTCCATGCAGAAGACCGACTGAGAACTTTGGAAAGACGACGTCACGCAAATATTCATACCGCTTCGTTGCGTCACGTAAATCGATTTTCTCTGACTCCTCCACCAGTGGATAAACTACGTAGACCTGGCGACCAGCCCTGACTTCCCGACCGATCAGTCGCTTTACTTCTTGCCGATCGTCTTCGCCATATACAGTGGTCTGTATCGGCGTCCTACCTGGTGGTAATTCATCGATGACTGAG
Organism: Pyrinomonadaceae bacterium; assembly: GCA_036559885.1. Lineage (GTDB taxonomy): Bacteria > Acidobacteriota > Blastocatellia > Pyrinomonadales > Pyrinomonadaceae > PSRF01. Next base: position 22,263 of record DATBSH010000431.1, on the reverse strand, counting down.
ACATCGAGATCGCCGTATACAGTCATAGCCAGCGAGCGCGGAATGGGAGTGGCTGTCATAACAAGAACATCGGGTTTCAAGCCTCTAGCGCGAAGCTCTGCGCGCTGTAAGACACCGAACCTGTGCTGTTCATCAATTACAACCAGGCCGAGGCGATTGAACGCCACAGCTTCCTGAACCAATGCCTGAGTACCAATACAGGCGTTTATCTGGCCCGTCTGTAGATCATTATGTAGCCGCTTCTTTTCGGCCGGTCGCAACGACCCCGTTAACAGTTCAACTCGATAAGGTGTTTTTGCCAGCAGACGTTTGATATTGCGACCATGCTGTTCTGCGAGAACTTCAGTAGGCGCCATCAAAGCGGTTTGGTAACCGTTTTCTATGGCCGCTATCATCGCGATGACCGCTACTATCGTCTTGCCACTACCGACGTCACCCTGTAGCAGCCGGTTCATGGGTTTCGACGACTTCATGTCGTTGAAGATCTGCACAACGACCTTTCGTTGCGCGGAAGTTAATTTGAATGGCAAGACCGCCGACACAGCGCGCTTCACGGTGTCGTCGATCTTGATCATCGCTTCCTTTCGCTCTTGAATCCGTTTGCCTCTTTTCAAACCGACTGCGAACGTCAGCCAAAAGAAGTCTTCAAAAATCATTCGCACATGTGCCGGACTTCGTGATTGCTCATATTCGTTCATTGATGCGTTGGGTGGAGGGAAGTGGATCTCGCGGATTGCCTGGCTGCGCGGAATCAGCTTGGCTTGTCGAACGAGTTCGGTTGGCAGGGTTTCAAGGATCGCCAAATCGTCAATTAGATCGAGAACAGCATGGATGATTTCGCGTAATCGTTTGGAGTTGAAGTCTCCGAGCTTTCGATAGATCGGGACGCATCTCCCGGCGTGGATTGCAGCCAAAGCTGGATCAAACCCTTCTTCATCCGCCTGCTCAACGTCTTGTGAGTTGCCGTTTTGTTGGTGATCCGTCGCTGTTAGGATCTCGAGTTCATCGGCAGGTTTGTTTAGGCGCAAGGCATACGTTCCTCGTCTGGAATCCCAAGCCCAGGAACCAAAGGTTATGAATCGCGTACCTCGCTGAAGCTTCTTTGAGTAGTAGTTGATGATCTCTTGCGCGTTTCGGCCTGAAACGAACCACCAGACCACCACTGGCCTGCCAGTCTTTCCAACATCGACGGCTGAGACCTCAAAAATGTATAAGCGCGATCGCCCAGACGATCGTCTGTTTCGAACCTCGTACCCGCCGGCCAGACGTGAATGCAACTCCAGAGACGCCTCTAAACCATCTTCCAAATCTTTTATCGTGGCAAGATGTGAGCGATCCTCATACCGCATCGGTAAATACGTGAGCAGATCTTCAACCGTAGCTTCCACAGACTTTTCCCGGTACGAATGTGAAGCGACAGCCGCGGCGAGTTTACGCGAAAGGGTTGGACCTAGCCGCGCAATCGTGAAACGGTGAAGATCCTCAATTGGAGTATTGAGGGAGATGGCGCTGGGCATCACGCCGATCATAGCATAGCGGGTTGGGAACACCTTGTGCCCTTTCAACGTTCAAAGTTGCTGGAGGCCATCATGGATAAATGGGAATCTTTGGTTGATAAGCTAATCCGAGAATCCATGGAGCGTGGCGAATTCGACGAGTTATCAGGCAAAGGTCAGCCAGTGGATTTGAGCGAGAACCCGTTTGAAGCTCCCGAATTGCGTACGGCGCATCGGTTGTTGAGAAACGCAGGCTTCGCGCCGGCGTGGCTTGAAGATCGAAAAGATATTGACGAACGTCTGAAACGCGCTCAAACCACGCTGTTGCGTGCCAGAGATCTTTATCGGTCAGAGATTCCACACGGCGCACGGTGGAAGCGAGCGGTGCAAGAATTTCGTGAGACAACTGCCGAACTTAACCAACGGATCAGGATGTACAATCTTCGAGCACCAGCGACAATTTTTCATCGAAAGGTGTTTGACGCTGATAGTTTGATTCTTGAGCTCGAAAGTTCGAGCTAACCCGAAGTTCAGATGGAAAACAGAAATCACTTTTCGGAAACGACAGCTACGCAGTTGAAGCAACTCCGCCATGGATTGTTGAAGCTGCACAAATTACTGCTCGATTTGGAGCGGAGGGGCTACGAGCGCGCGCGAGGACGAATCGGCAATAGCTACGAGTTTTTGCAGCTAGTGCTGAAGGATCCGTGGTTTGATTGGTTGCATCGTCTATCAGAGCTGATAGTGCAGATTGACGAGGCGCTAGACAGTAGTGGCGGCGACACACCGGCAACAGAGGAGGACGCACGCGCTTTGGTTTCACGAGCTCGATCGTTGTTAGCACCCGCAGAGGAAGGTACACAGTTTCAAAAGAACTACTTCCTTGCGTTACAACAATCTCCGGATGTTGTTCTGCTTCATTCGGAGATAATCAAACTAGTTAGCGAAAAGAGCTAAGAACATCCGCAGATTACACAGGACAGAAGCAGGGGCAGCAGGCAGCAGCAGGACAACAACATACGAAATTCTTTCCTGCTGCTGCCTGCTGCCCCTGCTCCTGTCCTGTGTAATCTGTGGATATTCTTAGTTTGTGCAATGCTCGTTGAACGCGCGCTTGAGCTCTTCAGCAATTGCCGGAGCATCGCGACCTTCAATCTGAAATCGCTCCAACATGTATACAAGCTTCCCGTCCTTCAAAATTGCGATCGAAGGAGATGATGGTCCATAGCCAGTGAAGTAGCTACGGGCCCGTTCGGTTGCTTCGATATCTGCGCCTGCAAACACAGTGGCCATTTTGTCAGGCTTAGCCGCATTTTGCAGCGCAAGTGCTATTCCCGGTCGAGCTTTGCCTGCTGCACACCCGCAGATGGAGTTTACGACCACCATCAGCGTACCGGTACTGGTACGTATTGTTTCGTCAACTGCTTCAGGCGTTCGAAGTTCCTGGAATCCCAGGCGGGTCAGATCTTCCCGCATTGGTCTAATCATAATTTCTGGATAGGGCATTTTTCTTCTCTCCCAAACTGTATTTTACATGACGGAGTCTAGCCTGATCCTCCTGGGATCTTCGCCATCACCTGACACGGTTATGCGCCAGGAATTCGCGGGTAATGGATAATTACCCATTCTTTCGGCCCATTCAATGACGATGACGCTTTTCTCATCTCCGAGAAGTTCATCCAGATCAACCGCGTGAGCCGCAGTTGCTCCCTGGTCGAGCCGAAAAAGATCAAGGTGGTAAAGACGCAAGCGTCCCTCATAAGGATTGACCAGTGTAAATGAGGGGCTGGTCACGTCCTCCTCTTCGATCCCAAGCGCTGCGCAGATTCCTTTAACGAGAATTGTTTTGCCTGCACCTAACGGCCCACTAAGCAAAAGGATCTCGCCGCCGTCTAAACGCTCTCCGATTTGAAAGCCGAAATTAAACGTCTGCTCGGGGGAATCGCTCATGAACTCGCATGGTGATAATCGTGCACTAGACGTGTTCATTGCGAAAACGGTGGACGTCCCGGTTGTTCACCATGCGGATCGAGTAATTTGATTGCAGAGCCGAATCGTTCGCGAATATCTGAAGCGATCATAGTCCGCATACCCAACTCTTGAGCCGCAAGATCGCCGGCTAAACCACCCACATAAAGCGCCGCAATCGTGGCTGCAAAAGGATCAGCGTTCTTCTTTAACGTTGCATAACCCTGGGCTAGAAACCCGCTGATAAGACCCGTAAGCGTATCTCCAGAGCCTGCAGTTCCAAGGCCGGCATTTCCAGTTGGATTCACGAAAACATTTCCGCTCGGCCCAGCGACAAGACTCCGTGATCCTTTTAGAACAAGGATGATCTTGTTAGCGACAGCAAAGTCGCGCACAAGGCTAACCAGATCGCTGCCCAGGGTTTCTTTGCTTAACAATCGGCGCATCTCACCTGGGTGCGGAGTCAAGATCAGTGGCAACTCATCAGAACCCTGCAGCGCGGAAGGCCACGGCGCCAGGCAGTTTAGACCGTCGGCATCGATTACCGTCGGTTTAATTCTGCGTTCAACGATTGCACGGACCGTACGACGTGTCCTGTCATCATCGCTTGTTAGACCGGGACCAAGCGCGAACACGGTTGTTTTTGCTCCTTGTCTTAACACGTGGTCAACACAGTCCTCGCTGATCGTGCCGCGGTCTGTTTCGGCCAACGGCATAGTCATCACTTCGGGCATAACCGTCGCGGCAATGGTTTCCTGAGCTGAGGTCGGAGTTGCGATCGTCACAAGGCCTGCTCCGGAGCGTATAGCGGCATTGCCACACAACGTCGCCGCTCCCGTATAGCCACGAGAGCCCGCGATTATCAGCACATGACCGTGTGTAGTTTTGTGTGATTCGGGTTGATAGCTCGTGGTGGCTAACCATCGGCTGACGTCTTCTGGTTCAGTCACGAACAAAAAAGGCTTCAGAGATTCAATCAGCGATCGAGGTGAACCAATGTCTGCGACAATCAGTTCACCATTGAGGTGACATGCTGGTGGAAGAACGTTTGCAGGCTTGGGCGCAGTAAACGTGACGGTCACGTCGGCCTCGACGGAAATGCCGATTGGATCGGCGGAGTCGGCATTCAATCCGGAAGGAACGTCTACTGACAAGATCAACGGACGAGCACCGGCTGCAAGATCGCGCGCGTCTCTGAGCAACGCCAGATGCTCGATCACCTTTGCGTATAACCCTTCGAGTGGTCGAGTTACGCCCGTCCCGAATAACGCATCGACAATCAGGTCGTAAGTTTTTCTCGGGCGCGCAATTTTTTCCCACGCAGCGACATCCTCGCACTCAACGAAGGTTAGTGGCGCAGGAGTGTTGGCTGAGCCGGCGTCGAAGCTTGCCAGACGGCTGACGGCTTCGAAGTTAGTGCGTGCGTCGCCAGTCGTATCGGCCATACGCCCGCATAGCACGACGTCACAAAGCGAACCACTACGGGCCAGCGCGCGTGCGAGTGCCGCGCCGTCGCCTCCATTGTTTCCTTTACCACAGAGCACCAGGGCCTTCTTCGCGCCTAATTCACCATTGAACCGAGCGAGTATGGCTTGGAGACATGCGTTTGCCGCAGCTTCCATCAGCATGAGCGAAGGAGTGTGATAGGACTCAACGGTGAGACGGTCGATTTCGCGAATCTGGCTGGCTGAAAGGACAGGTTGCACGGCCTCGATGATAGCTTTTCTGGATGGTTTGAGGATAGGAGCTTTCAGCGGGTAGGGCCGGTCCTCCGTGACCGCGCCCCCTCAGGACTATTCTGGTTGGCAGCGGAGGTCCGCCCCTTCGATTTCTGGAAGGCCTGTCAGCCACATTCCGGCAAACACGAAAAAAGGCGGCCCAACCTCGGCCCCGCCTTGCCTGCCACTGCACCAACCGTCCGTTTTTCCAGGATATTCAAGTAAAACTCCCAATGGCGGCGGCTTTCCAGAAAATACTGAAAAAAGGTCTCGGTTTATTATTTTGCAAAAAAGTTCAGAAAAGCGGCTATTTCCTGCAAATTGACGGTCTATTTCGACTGACCTTCCTATAGAAACTGGGTAAGAAATCAGACACCAGGTGGCTAGAGCCAGGGGTGTCTACTCCTTTTACCGAGAGCTCCGTAGGATTTGCAGGCCGCGCGAAATCACGTTTTTAGATTCCCGAATTCCGAACGCGAAGGTGACCGCAAAGTAAGTCACGCCGTAACCGCCGAGCACTACGACCGCCACGGGAATCGGATGACGTATACCCAGGAGGAACTTGAATGACCATCCGATGACGGTACCGGCAATCGCGGCGAGCCAGAGCCGTCCTACGAACGACGGCAGCAATCCTGTCTTTCCGATGCGCTTGTTCAAACCCCGCCTCAGTAACGTGAATTCCACCCAGCCCGCAATTCCGGCTGACGCAGTTAATCCGGCAGCGCCCCAATGCAAGTCGATTCCAAGCAATCGGGGAAGAGGGATTGAACAGAGATACCCGAGGACACTCGTGAGCACGACGCGCACGACCGCAAAACGCACTGGTGTTCGCGTGTCACCAAGCGCGTAATAGGTCGATGAATAGAGTCGGCCTAGCGTGGAGGCGAGTAACCCCACCGACGAACCAGCGAGGATGGCCCAAACGTAGACCGAGTCGGCTCGCGTGAACCTCCCGGTCTGGTAAAGCACCGCCGCAATGACATCGCCAAACGCCAGAAAAGCCATTGAGGAAGGAACAATAAAAAATGCGATCCTTTGCAGTCCGACTCCAAGACGTTTCCGAACAGTCTCTCCAATGACTTGTTGTGTACCGAGCGCTTTCGACATCACCGGTAGTTCGGCGGCCGAAACGGACATTCCAAATAGACTAACGGGAAGAGTGTATAAACTTTGGGAGTAGTTAAGTGCGACAACTGCGCCGGGCCCGAGGAACGTGGCAAGGAATGCATCGACGAACGCACTTATTTGAACCACACCGCGGCTCATGAAGACGGGAAAGAAATTCCGCATCACCTGCGACACGTGCCGGCTGGCGACATCGATCCGTGGCCGGAAGCGCTGAATCAAGTTGAGGACGGTCGGCATCTGCACACCGAATTGCAGTGCACTGCCGACTACAGAGCCCCACGCCACAGCTTCGGCTAACGGTGCCAGATCAAGTCGTCTGCCGAAGACAATCAGCGACACGATTATCGAAAGGTTCCACGCTACAGGAGCCGTGTAAGAGATGAAGAACCGATGATAACTATTCAGAACACCAAGACACCACGCCGAGAGAACCAATAGCGCCGCGCCCGGAAAGAAGATCCTGACGAGCTGAATTGTAAGTTGACGTCGCTCATCTTCGAATCCTGCTGCTATCACCGTGACGATTACTGGCGAAGCCGAGACGCCAATCAGCACAACAACCGCGGTAACTAAAGCAAGCAAGCCGAAGATCGCGTTTGCTACATGTCGCGCCTCCTTCTCATCGCCTTCGGCTAACAATCTGGCGTAGACCGGTATGAACGACGCTGAAAGCGCCCCTTCGCCAAATACGTTCTGAAGGAAGTTTGGGATGCGAAACGCCGCGCTAAAGGCATCGCCCGCGCCGGAACTGCCAAAGTAGTGAGCGAAGATTCGTTGTCGAATCAAGCCGACGATTCGACTAATTAGAATGCCTGCACCTACAAAGAAAGCTGATCTGCCGCCGGTATCTATCTTTGGTTGGCTCGGACCAACCGCACGTGCACCGAGCTCGACATTCTCACCAGCAATTAGTTCAGCTTCGTTTTCGATTGATGGTTGAAGAGGTGCGATACCATCCGAAGGATGTTGCTCCTTCGCCGGTAGACCGCTGTCGTCTTGCGGAGTGGCGGGATCGTCCATCTATCAGAGATCGTAGTCTTTCAGCTTTGTAAGAAGCGTCTTGTAACTGATGCCCAAGTCTTCTGCAGTCTTACTCTTGTTTCCTCCGTTTAGCTCCAGCGCAGACTGTATCTTGTTTTTTTCCACTAACCGGAGCGCTCGATGAGCGACCTCTGAAAGCGTACCTGACAGATCGAATTCCTGAGGAATTGGTGTGGTGTCGCTACCAGGCGATAGGAGGCCGAGATCTTTTGTTTCAATCGTCATAGTGTCCGACAGAATGCAAGCTCGTTCGATTGCGTTCTCCAGTTCACGAACGTTACCCGGCCACGAGTACGTTTGCAGCGCACCGATTGTTGCTTCGCTAAGTGTGGCTTCGCGGCCACGAAGCTCCTTCCCGATTTGTGCAGCGAAGTGACGCGCGAGGAGCAAGACGTCATCATCACGTTCTCTCAAAGGGGGAATATCGACTGGAAACACTGCCAGGCGGAAAAAGAGATCTCCGCGAAACTGTCCATTTTCGACGGCTGCCTTCAGATCCTTGTTCGTTGCTGCAACCACTCGCACGTCGACGCCGATGGGTGCGCGTCCCCCAATCCGATCTATAACTTTTTCTTCGATAGCACGCAGCAACTTGCCCTGAACCGCCAATGGCAACTCGCCAATCTCGTCCAGAAACACGGTGCCATCTGAAGCAAGTTCAAACTTTCCCTGCCGCCGATCGGTTGCTCCAGTGAAAGAGCCGCGTTCATGGCCGAACAATTCATTCTCAATTAGTGTTTCAGGAATTGCCGCACAGTTTATTGCTACGAAGGGTTTGTCGCGACGGTTCGACAGATGATGGACCGCCCGCGCGAACAACTCTTTGCCAGTACCCGATTCACCGAGGAGCAAAACAGTAGCGTCGGTTTGTGCAACGCGCTGTGTCTCAGAAACAGCACGTTTCATTGCTTCTGACTCACCAATAATCCGCGGAAACCCGTAACGACGTGCCCACTCTTCACGTAACAAAACGTTCTCGGTCCGCAGCCGCGCTTGTTCAAGTGCTCTCTCAACGAGGAGTAGAAGATGATTAGAGTCGACAGGCTTTTGCAAGAAGTCGTGCGCGCCGTCTTTCATTGCACGAACGGCCTCATCGATCGAACCAAAGGCGGTCATCACGATCACCGGAACATCTCCGTCTGCGGCTTTCGCAGCGCGGAGTACGTCCAAGCCGGACCCGTGGGGCATACGGAGATCGGTTAAAACTAGACGATGACGAGTGGAAGATAAGTGATTGAGAGCTGCGCGTGCGTCTTCAGCCTCTGTGACACTGTAACCGGCATTCTCGAGCGTCAGGCGGAGTACCCGACGCAAACTCTCTTTATCTTCAACGAGTAGAATGTCGGTCATCTGTCGTCAAGCCTCGCGTGCAGCGGCGGCACGCGAGGTATCTTATCCAGATGACAATAACACATTGAGGAGGGTGTGAAGCGAAGGAAGTACGGCGAGTGAGGATAGCTTTAATCGCCGATGAAAATTGCGGGAACTCAGTACTCTCGAACGCCGAGGGTCCTGACTCCATTTGCGGCGAGAGCTTTATCGATCCAGTCTGTACTGTATGCTGTTAGCCCTGTGCCACCACCGGAGACGTTGAAAATTGGTGTAAGGAACGGATGCGGATTGTTGTCGTTTACCACCTGATCAAACTTCGCGACAACGATGGCGCCAAGCAAGTCGCTGTTTCCTGTTCCGCTTCGTTCGAATTCTCCGCCGCCTAAGCAGAGAATAACGCCCTTGAAGCCGGTGTTACCGTCGGAAACTAGTTTACCAGTTACGATCAAAAGCCCGGCGCCCTCAGTAAGTGTTGCGTCTCCATCGATGAACGTATACTTCGGCTCTGCTTGAGTGCCCTGATCCGCCGTGTTGCCTGAGAAGTATCTACCCGTCGTTTGCGCACGTTCTCTCATTGTATTGAGAAAACTGCGAGCGGCGTCCGCAGATTGCAGCCAGTAGGGAAGTTGGTTATTCGCCAACTCCGTCACCTTTTCCACGGCGCTGACCGTAGTCGGTTTCGACGCTCCCACCACAGAAGTAGCCTGGGTCAAGTCGTTGGCGTGCGTTGTGCCAAACACGGGTATCGACGTCGTCAGGTCTGATTGATCGTAGCCGGAATATTCTTTCGCATTACTATCTCCTATTGCGAAATTAGTCATTGCGCTGCCGTCATCATTGCCTATCGTCAGAATCGTAGAAGGCGCAAAAAAGTCGAAGATATACCTGGAAACCACAACCTCCATCTGTTTCTTCGAACCTTTTGGCCCATACCCTGTCGAATGGATTATGAGTCTGTTTGGTTGCTTGGGCGCGGGGATGCTATCTGGATCCGTAACGCTGATAGTGAAACCCATCGTGGGTGCGTCATCCACCTGTACCACGTTCACGCCGTTTATCGTAGTGTCGTATGCCAACCAAGTGCTCATATCGGGGTTGTCGGCTACGTTGCGAAAGTTCGCATTCGTTCCGGCAGGATTTGAGGCTACGTTTCCACGTAGTGTGTTAAGAACAGCATTAACGCCGGCTTCCGCGGAGTAATAGGCTTGGATCTCAGAGGTCGCGTCGATCGCTAATCCCTGGGCGACGCTCGTGGTGAGGATCAAAGCACCCCCCACGATCAGCAGTAGCGTCGAAACCAACAAAGCGGTAATCAATGCAGCACCGCGTTCGTTTGCCCTTCTATTAACGACTCGTGTTTGATTCGGATTCGGGTTCATCAGAATGCACCTCAGATAGCAACTCGCAAGTGACTTAGTAATGAATCAAGTTTGAATTCCTCAACGTGACGTCTGAGACCAGTAATACATTTGAAGCTGGCTGGTAGCCCGCGGTGTTGGGAACACCAGCCGCAGGCACGCGCACGCAAAGCGCGATAACAACATACGAAGCAGCTGCCGGAGCAACTTCAGCAAGGTTAGGCGCTGTGATATCGCAGTCGGCGGTTGAATACGTCGCCTTCGCCGCAAAGTAATGCAGACGTAGTTGATCCATACGATTTGCGAGCACCGTGGTTTTTACACCAGTTCCGTACTCATCGTGGCGCACAAGGTAGTCAGTGTTGTTCGTAGGGTTGATGAAGAATTTCACATCTTCACCAGGATCAATTACCCCTGCGCGTGACACCGCAGACTCAGTAGGGTCGTACTTGTTGAGATTTGATCGGATGCGAATACTAGTTGAGTCGGAGTCGCCCGCTACGATTCCATTAGTCGAAAGATTAAAACCGGCGTTAGCGATTTCGCGCGACATGATGTTGAGCGCGCGCTGAGCATCGGCAACGGCATCGGTAACGGCTTGTTCCCGTTTCCGGATGCGAAAGCCACTCGACAAAGCAGTGGCGGCTATTCCCAACATCGCGATCGTCAAAGACATCGCAATTAACAACTCGAGCAGTGAAAAGCCTGCGGCATTACGGAGCTGATTGCTTTTCTGATTCATATAATTTCTTTCCTGTCTAGACTCGATTTGTTCTTATTATCGATTGGGCCCAAGCGTGTCCGTTATTCGCACCGCACGTAATGTGACCGAACCGCGACTTGTTCCAAGAGCAGTCACTGTAACCGTGAGGGTCTTTACACTGGGTGCTCCGTTGACGACGTTGGAATGCACAATTTTTGTGAGAATGTCGTATGAACGCCCGGCGCGGATTAGTGTCGTTCTCACACCATCTATTGGAGTTTCATTGAGGGTTGAGTCAGTAAATCGAACGTTTCTGAATTGTTCCACCTGCTTTTGTGCTACGGCCATCGCCATTTCCCGGTCAGTGGCGCCGCTGTTGTTCTGGATGGAGTATGCGAAGAGCGAAACGGATCCGAGGACAGCGACGAACATAATCAGCATCGCGATGCACGTCTCCATGATTGTGAAGCCCGCACACTCCGCATCACACACGTTAGGTTGGCGGTACTGTAACTTTGCTGTTTCCATGATTTCTCCCTATCAGTTCGTCACCGTTACTACGACTACCAATGGTCCACATGGCGTGGTGAAGGTAACCGAAAAGACTCCACGTGTGTTGCTGTTTGACGCAATACTGAAAATACCGGTACCGCCACTGCTAATGATTTTGGTTTGTGGTGATATGGTCAGATTATTTGCCGCCGAGACAGTGACAATTCCCCCGATGCTACCTAACTTAAGCGTCACCGTTCCAAAGCCGCCGTTCTTATGAATCGACATTGTCGTTGCCGAAAGGGATGGTGTGCATCCAGCCGGGCTTGGGCTGGGTACTGGTGTTGGAGTAGGTGTCGGCGTTGGTGTTGGTGTATTCTGAGGATTTCCCCGGTATGGTGTAGGTGTTGGCGTCGGGGAGGGCGTCGGCGTCGGGGAGGGCGTCGGCGTCGGATTATCAGTAATGATAGGCGTCGGCGTGGGTGTTGGGTTTTCATCAATTACTGGCGGAGTGGCGGTCGGTTCTGCGATCGGTGTATCACGCGGATCGGGTGCAACATCCCCGCTTACGTTTTCATTGAGATTGATGGTGGGGATGGCTTGGTCCTGATAGATATCGCTGCCTACCGTAACGTCCCCGGAGCCCGTAACGTCGATTTGCATGGTGCCAGACGAATTCTCCAACGCGAACGTTGTCTCCGTTCCCGTTGTGGGTCTTCCCCTCCAATCAAAAGCCACAGTAGTGGGGTCTGAGATCAACTGGACATCGCCTTCAAAGGTGAAGTCTCTTGATGTCAGAGTTCCACTCCCTCCAAAACCCATCGTCACGCGATAAGTTCGATTGTTGATGATCTCTACCTTGGACTCTTCTCCGAGGGCCGGTCTGCGTCTGACTGAATCAGCTCGCGCGCGTTCGAGGTAGCCAGCCAACTCGGAAGCCGAATTTTTGAGCTGAAACCCGGGACGACCTGCACGGATAGATAGCACCGTCGCTCCACTAACGATCATGGCAACCGTCAGAACGATGATTGCCTGAAGCAGTGTGAAGCCGTCGTCGCATTGTTGTCCTTTGGGTCTGTTCCGGTTTCCTCGCACTTTCATATTAGCCTCCAAAGTAGTTCGTCTCGGTAGGTTACCTACGGAGAGGGATCCAGCCGTTTGTAGTTTTAGCAACAGCGATGCCACTCTAAAACCCCAACAAATCCTGAGATCTTTCCGGTTTGGAGCGATTGGCGAGGCCATCATCGTCACCTTTGGTAACGCCGATAGGAAAGCAATTTCACATGCTCGATGGTCTGTTCGGGTGGGCTATTGCCGGAAGAACAAGGCCTTTCAGCCTATTTCGAAGTTAGCGGCGGCGTGTCTCGGATGAGGGCCGAGAAGTTCTCGAAATCGTCCGCTGATGCGGTGCCGCACGCCGCATCTAGTTTGGACGGTAAGCGCCCCCGTGATCGAAAGATCGCGCGGGGCGCAATTGCCGCAAAGGGCAAAGAGCAAAGGGCAAAGAGAAAAGGGCAAAGAGCTAAGGGCAAAGGACGAGCTTTGCGCTTCGCTCTTTGCCCTTTGGGTTTATTGCGACTTCGGTTTCGGTTCGTATTCGTCGCTGCCGGCAACTGTGCTTTCTGTATGCGACAACTGCATCGCCATCGTCACTGGCTTGTAGTCGAAAGCCTTTGGACCTCCGCGTGTGTTTTGAATCAGCATGACTAGATAGTCCTGGTTTTCTCTGAACCTTGACACACTGCCGCTCTGATTCATGATCACAAACATCAGCACTTCGCCACTAGCCGTCTTCATTTGTCCCACAAGGGCACTGGCGCCACCATCGGTTCGCACTAATGTGCCGGTTTTGGCGATCACGCTACCGCGCCACGCCAAACCAGCAAACCGATCCTCAAGCGTACCCGGATCTATCCCCGCTACGGGCATGATCGCTGACGGATCGAGGCCGCGCTTCTTGAGCTCAGCTCTTAACGCCCGATATACCTTCATCATCACTCGGGGCGATGCGCGATTAATACCCAGACCACTCAACGACGAAAGCCTGAGCTCGCCATCGCCGACGCCTAATTCCGCAATCAACTGTTGGCGAACCGATTCCGGTCCACCAAGGGAGTCGCCGATGCGCTCAGCCATGAAGTTGTTCGAATAGCACAAAAGGACCTTCAGAATGTCCACCAGGCGGCTTGACTTGTGCGTCACTAGAAGCTTTGCAGTGGGAGAAACCGCACCAACAGCAACGCCGCCCATCACTGCTACGCTTGGTGCGGGATCTGTATTGGCATGATCACTCAAAACAGTTTTCTCGTAATCCCAGGCCCTAATCGCAGCCGTGTTCCTCAAAGTCGAGTCGAGCGTGTCGTACAACTGTTCAGCTGAGCGAGTCGCCGACGGACTAAAGTTCATCGTAAATCCAGGCGAGACTATCAAGTCTCCGGAGACCTCCTTAATTCCAAGCTTGTTGAGCTCACGTGCAATCAAAACGGCGTGTTCAAAGTGAAAAGATGGATCGCGACCGGAAATATATAGATTGCCTTCAATCTTGCCCGTAGCTTTGTCGAAAACGCCGTCGGTCCAAACGCCGGTCGAAAACCGGTGATCAGGACCCAATGTTTGTAAAGCTATGAGAGCGGTAGCGAGCTTTATCGTGGAAGCCGGGTTAAACAACTGGTCCGTTGATTGAGAGGCTACAGTCTTCCCATCCAACGTTTCGACTAATACTCCCTGAAGGCCATACAGGGGACGTGGTGTGGCTTGTTCCTGAGGAGTCGGAGCGGTCGTCGGTTGTTGTGTCGTTGGAGCAACTGCGCCGGGTGAGGGGAGCGGAGTTTGACGGACTGGCTCCTGCGCAACTGCGACACAGTAGAGGGACAGCGATAATAGAGTAAGAGTCGTTCGTGCGACAGCCTTCCCTAGTTCTCCAGTTTTCCCAATCACGGTCATCGACCAGCAGCCCTTTCTATTTTAGGGGACTGTGAGGGAGAGTATCTTTGATGCGCTTCCGTAGAGCAGGGATGGTAAGGGTGAACCGTCCTCAAGGGCAGGCACTCTTCACATGATAGCGGAACTGCTTGTCTGACGTCGACAGTTTTTCGATTGGGAAATAGAACCTATAAGACCTGTAGGATCTATAAGACTTTCAGTAAAGCTAGATTCGTTGACAAGATTTCCGGCAGACTCATAGAATCGCTTCATTGACAAACTACAGTGCAACGCAATCAAGAACCTGTCACAGTTGAACGCGTGATTGCCACTCATCGAGCACGGCGCAGAGAGATTCGCAAACGACTCGAGGAGTTTGATGAAGTTTGGCGCAAAGGAACTGACACGCGACTTTGGGAAGAACTTGTTTATTGTATTTTTACTGCAGGTGCTTCTGCTCGCATGGGTCTGAATTCAGTTGCGGCGGTGAGTTCGCTGTTGCTGGACGGACGGCCGGAAGAGATGACAAAGGTTCTGAAGAAAGCAGGTGCCCATCGCTTTCCAGCAGCACGACCGCGTTACATTGTTACGACACGAAACTACTTGCGCGCAAACTTTGATATGGCGCTGCGCAAGAGGCTCCGAAGCTTCTCAGATCCGATCGAAAGGCGAGATTGGCTGGCCCAGGAAAAACAGATCAAAGGTCTTGGGTACAAAGAAGCAAGTCACTTCTTAAGGAACATTGGCGTTAAAGGACACGCGATCCTGGATAAACACGTCATGCGCTGTCTCGCTGAAGTGGGAGTTGTTGACACGGCAAAGCCACCAACAAATCGACGGAAGTATCTGGAGGTTGAACAAAAATACCTCGGGTTCGCCAAGCAGCTGAGAATCAATTCGGACGAATTGGATCTAGTGCTTTGGTCGATGAAAACAGGCGAGGTTCTAAAGTAGCCATTGCTGTGCGAATCCGGATGCGCGTCAGAGCCATATTTAGTGATTTTGCGAATGATTGGTACTGATTACGTTTCGACAGAAGGTGGAAGTTATGCACTGCGATAGTAAAAGGTTTTTCCTGAGGATGGCGGCCCTGACTGTGGCCGCCATTGTGCTTTCACTGGCTGCGGTAGATCCGGCGTCGGCATTTAATGACAAGGCTCTGAACAAAGGCCAAAAGGCGATACGTAAAGGTGACTATCAACTTGCCGAGAAAATCTATCGCGAATTGTTGACTAAGGACGCGCAGGATACGCAAGCGCGACTCGGATTGAGTTTCGCTCTACTGAAACAGAGGAACCTGCAAGACGCTTACGATCACGCAGCACGCGTGATTATGATCGATCCGCTTTCGTCGCGCGCCCATGCCCTTTTGGGATCTGCAATTCTGGCGGCCGGAGACTTTCGCAACTCTGTGGAGGAGTTTCGAACTGCGTTGGCGCTCAATTACAATGAAGCGCTGGCCATCGCCGGATTGGCCATGGTTGATTTTTATGAGAACCGTTTGTCGTTGGCGCTCCCGGCATTGCGCCACGCGGTTAACGCCGACCCTGGTGAACCAGATTACGTTTACAGTCTGGCCCAGGCAGCCGCAAGAAGCGAGCGATACAAAGAAGCAGCGGATGCTTATGAACGATTCCTGATGATCGCTCCTAAGACAGATGAAGACCGTCGCGCACGTATCATCGGTCTAATCGCGTTTCTCCGCTATCTCGGACGACAAGGTTCGCTCTATGTTCCAGCCGGCGCTCAGCGAACGTCAGTCAGTTTTGAGTCATTCGACAACCGGCCAATTCTTCAGGTCCGTGTGAATGGACAGAAAGAACCATTGCGATTCGTCCTCGACACCGGCTCAGGAATGTCTGTCGTTTCTGACGAGACTGCGAAACGGTTGGGAATTAAAGCAGTCGCCAAAGGTGGCCTGGCTCGAGCGGTTGGTGGGGGTGGACGTTTTGAGATCGTCTACGGCCATCTTTCATCCATCGAAATCGGCGAAGTTAGAGTCGAGAATGTGCCGGTTTACATTCGCCGGTTTTACGATAGCAACGTCCCTGTGGACGGTTACCTCGGCCTTTCGGTTATCTCGAGATTCCTTACCTCGATTGATTACGGAAGTCGACGCTTGACGATGATTCGACAAAACCAGTCAGACGTGGTCGAGTCGTGGACGACTGTGCGTCGTGGGGCAGATAGTCAGGCACTCGCACCAGTGCTGCCAAGTGATCCAGTAATTGAAGTGCCGCTGCGTACAACCTCAAGTGGTTTCTTGAGTGGTGAAGTGGCGCTCGACGGATTTGAGAAGCCGTTAAACTTCATTATCGACACGGCTGCAAGCATCACCGTCGTTTCGGAGAAGCTCTCGCAGGAGGAAGCGCTGCTCGATTTACTCCGGCCTTCGAAGATGCGTGTATTTGGTGCCGCAGGAATCACTGAGAATGTGAAGCTCGTGCAACTGCCAAAATTGAGTCTTGGACTTACTAAGTTGGAAAAGATAAATGCAGCTGTGCTGGATTTGGAGCCGGTAAATGAAACGGCTGGTTTCAAACAAAGCGGAATCATCGGTGGTAATTTCCTACGAAATTTTCGGATCTATTTTGACTTCGCGCGTGGAGCACTTCGGCTTGAGCCTCTAAATCCGAAACTAAAGGCGCCGGAAGTTAATCCTGAAGTCGCGTCAACGCCATGAAGCAAAGTCTCTATCTCGAAACGTCTGTTGTGGGCGCCTATCTCGACAACGGCGAACCTTTTCGGCGCGATCTCACAATAAGATGGTGGGAGCACGAGATGCCTGATTATCGCGCGGTCATCTCGCCGCTTGTCTCGGCTGAATTGGGACGACTTTCCGAGCCTCACCGTTCGTCGTATTTGCAACTGGTTCGATCCCTTGAGACAGTGGAGCTCACTGAAGAAGCAGCCATTCTGGCGGAAGGTTATATTTCGCGCGGGATTTTTCATCGGAAGTACATCGCAGATGCGATGCACGTGGCGATTGCGTCGTATCACAAGATCGATTACCTGGTCACTTGGAATTTCGGTCATCTTGCCAACGTTCGGCGACAGGCACGGATCCGACTTTTCAACACGGCAGCCGGCTTCTACGTTCCGATGATTGTCACGCCGGAGTTTCTCGTATCCGAGGCAACGGAGAAGGTGACTTGAAATTGCCGATTGCCAATTGCCGATTGAAACTGCAATCCGCCATTGTTATTTCGCAACGGCTCAATAAACGAGTGTCAAATCGGCAATTGGCAATCGGCAATCAACAATAACCTATGTATCGTCGGCCAAAATTTCTCGAAGTACTACACGCGATTCGCGAGGAGATGTCGCGTGAAGCTGATTATGACGTGGACCTCTTCGCGGAGATGGTTCGCTCTGGTAATCGACCGGCGCAAGGTCCGGAAAGAATCATTCGTGGATTCAGAAGTCGGGTTCCGCGGCCTGAGAGTAATAACGGTCAGACCCGTAAACGTAGACAGAGCAAGCGAGCAGCGCAATAATTGCGGCCTTAGACTGCAGATCTCAGATCCCAGATCCCAGATCTCAGATTTCAGATTTCAGATCTCAGATTTTCAGATTTCAGATTTCAGATTTTAGATCATCTCAGAATTCAAATCGCAGATATAAAACTTCATAATGAATCCCACTTTCGAAACCATCGGTTTGGAGGTTTCCAGCGAGAAGGCCTTCAACTATCTCGCTGAACGCGCAGGCGATCAGGGAGAACCCACGCGCCTTAGTCGACGTGGCGCGGTGCTGCACGGCCGCTGCTGGAAACTCGGCGAAGGTTTGGAAGTTTGGACAGTACTGTATGAATCAGATAGTGGCGATGTCTTTTATGCTGATTGCCGCCCTGGTTTTCGCGCACGCTATATTCAAACGATTGCTCCCTGGGCGTTGACAGAGTATGACGAAGAAGGCGAGGCAGTTATCCACGGCTATAGACAGGGCACAGACTGCGAAGTCCTTTTCGAACTACAAAACCTGACCGAGGTAGGACCAAACGGGTTCCGCGCTCAGGAACTGCACATTGGATTGTGCGGGCTCGCTTACCGCGCGAGAGTGCGACGCTCAACAACCAAGACACGATGGTTGCCGCTGGAGAAAACTGCGCCAGCTCGGGCTGCGCATGAGAACGATTGGAGTTTGTCGGGAAGGATCATCGCATTCAAACCTCTAATTAATCCGCTGTCAGGTGGAGAACTGTTCTGGATCCATCTGGATCTTGATCGGCTGAATTTGGAGGTTCTGGTGAATAGACGCGCGTTGCGTGGATCTCGCTTGCAGGTGGGCGCAACTTTGGACGCCGAAGTTTGGCTACAGGGCCACGTGCTCGATGAACGCGCGCTCCGATCACGCTACGAGGGCGTGGATCTCGCATACTCGGTCGGAACTTTTTGGTCCGGCCTAAAGAGGAGTAATTAAACCCCTGGCCCCGATTTTTCTGCCCCTATTCAGTACCGTTTGCGGTAGCAAATGGCGAAGTGTTCTGATTCCGTTTTGACCATTCGCTACCGCGAACGGTACTGAATAGGCCCGTTCTGAATGAAACGCGCTGTCGTTGCTGTTCTAGTTCTCTTCACAGTCGCTCTTCTCGCATATTTCTTCAATCAGTACTGGATTCATCGCTATGACGCGCTCATATCGCGCCAGGCGACCGTCTATCGGGTTGATCCCGATCTGGTTTGGAGCATCATTTACGAGGAGACGTACTTTAGCCCGTGGAAGGTCGGTAGAGACGGTGAAATCGGACTCATGCAGGTAACTCCGATCGTGGGCCGTGAGTGGGCCACGGAAACAGGCATGCGTGAGCTTGAACGGACCATGACAACAAATCCTCACACGGTTCTTCGTGATCCTGAGCAGAATATTCAGGTAGGCTGCTGGTACCTCGAAAAGATCCAGGAGCAGTTCCAGGATTTCCCTGATCCGGCGCCGCGCGTAATCGCTGCTTACAACGCCGGCCCAAGTCGCGCAGCCGAATGGGGAAAGGTAGACCAGGAGGGCAAAGTACTGACCGCCGACGAGTTCATCGCTCGGATAGACATTCCTTCAACTCGCGCGTACGTTATTTCCGTCCTGGATCGTTACCGAAAGCTGAAGAGCGCTCGAGGTCAGGTGCGACTGTAGTCGTGCACCCCGCGGCAAATCTCACTGTTTTAAGATCAATCTCAAATGGTCAAAATCTATTCTGCGGCCTGGGTTCTACCTGTTACGTCGACTCCAATTGCGGATGGCTCCGTTGCAGTTGATGGACAAGTAATTGTCGGTGTCGGCACTCGTGCGGAAATCGGTACCAGATTTCCTGACGCGCAGATGGAGCAGTTCTCTGAAGGCATTATTCTTCCTGGATTGGTTAACACGCACACTCATTTGGAACTCACGGCAATGCGTGGCTACCTGGAAAAGGAGGAGAGCGATTTCTTTGCCTGGTTAAAGAAGTTGACGCTCGCACGAATGTTCCGACTAACGCCGGACGATTTAACGATATCAGCCACGTGGGGAGCTTGTGAGGCGGCTCGCGCGGGAATTACGTCTGTTGGGGATGCAAGCGATTCTGCCATCACCTCGATGCGTGCCCTCAAGGCCGTCGGATTGCGCGGAGTTGTCTTTCAAGAGTCTTTTGGACCAGATGCGCGTCTGCTGCAGCAAAATGTCGAGAAGTTAAAGACGAAAGTGAATGAGCTCACGAATGAAGAAACAGATTTAGTTAAGGCGGGGGTTTCACCTCACGCGCCATATACGGTGTGTGCGCCGCAACTGGAAGCTATTGCCGAATATGCAACCGCACAGAAACTACCGGTTATGATGCATGCAGCTGAATCGGAAGCTGAAGACTTGTTACTTCGAGAAGCTAGCGGGTTGTTTGCAGACAACTTGAAGACTAGAGGTATTGATTTCACTTCGCCGCGAGTTTCGCCAATTCAGCACCTAAGGAAAACAGGAATTCTCGACTGTAAGCCATTGTTGGCCCATTGCATACGGGTTGACGATCAAGATATTGACACGATTGCGCGGTCAGGTAGTAAGGTTGCTCATTGTCCCAAATCGAATGCCAAACTGCAGCATGGACGTGCACCTCTGGCTAAATTTCTGGACAAGAATCTGACAGTTGGTTTAGGTAGTGATTCAGTAGCGAGCAACAACACTTGTGATCTTTTGGAGGAAGCGAGATTCGCCGTTCTTTTAGCACGAGCCGGCGAGTCTAATCGCGGCAAGGCGATCGAAGCTGCCGAGGTGTTGCACGCTGCAACAGTAGGTGGTGCTAAGTGTCTAGGATTAAGCGATCAGGTTGGTCAGTTGAAAGCCGGCCTTAAGGCTGACTTGACTGTGGTTTCGCTTAATGCAACTCATCAGTTGCCGGTCCATGATCCTTTGGCTTCGATAATATTCTCATCTTCAGGACGTGATGTTGTTATGACAATGGTCGCTGGTCGTGAGTTGTATCGCGATGGACGAGTTCTGGGTGTTGACGAAGAAAGATTGAAAGCCCGGATCTTGGAGATTAGTAAAAAGTTGGTCTGAAGGCGTGACGCACGGCAGAAACAAATGAGCGCAACCTACAGAACGGGAGCGAAGCGACCGATTCCAGGCTACGACTTGGGCTACTCAGTACCGTTCGCGGTAGCAAATGGTCAAGACTCAATCACGATGCCTGGCCATTTGCTACCGCGAACGATACTGAATAGTCTTGAGCCATTCCTAAGTTGGAATCGGTCGCTTCGCTCCCGTTCTGTAATTTGCGCCTTGCCGAGTTGAATAACCATCAACTACAAAAGGTCCAAGCACAAGCAAGGACAAAGCACCAATTACTCTCGCAGCCAGGCCGCTGAACTTAACGTTCATGAATACTCTTGTTCTCAATTGCGGTAGTTCTTCAGTCAAGTTTCAGATCATTGCCACAGATCTTGACGCCATCACACGCGATGCGGACCGCCGTCTCGCCCGAGGCAGCATTGAACGTATCGGTGGAGAAGCAATCATCGGGCTTCAGACGGAAGGCACGGAGAAAAAGCTCTCAACTGCACCGGTGCGTGACACTCAAGCCGCAGTCGAATTCATCGTTAGATGGGCCTGTTCAGAGGCGTCGATCAGTTCCATCAAAAGCGTGGCAGACATTCATGCTGTGGGCCACCGCGTGGTCCACGGAGGCGAACACTTCACGCATTCTGTTGTTATCAATGACGAGGTGCTGCGCGCGATTGAAGACTGCATCGAGCTTGCGCCGTTGCACAATCCAATGAATGTGAAAGGCATTCATGCCGCGCGGGCGGTACTTGGCGTCGGGCTGCCGCAGGTGGCTGTTTTTGATACCGCGTTCCATCAAACGTTGCCGGAACACGCATACCTTTACGCTATTCCCTATCAACTCTATCGACGCTATCGGATCAGACGTTATGGTTTTCACGGGACTTCACACCGTTACGTGGCCTACCGTTACCGGCAAATGCGCAGCATCTCCCGCGACGAGACCAACATCATCACGCTCCATCTCGGCAACGGGTGTTCGATTGCTGCTGTCCGTTATGGCGACTCAATCGACACTTCGATGGGATTTACACCACTTGAGGGGTTAGTGATGGGGACGCGGTCAGGTGATATCGATCCGGCCATCATTGACTTCATCAGTGTAAAGGAAGGTCTAAGCGCGCAAGAGGTGGAGACTCTCCTTAACAAACAGTCAGGATTGCTCGGAATTTCCGGTCTGACTCACGACATGCGCGAACTCCTGGATGAAGAGCGGGAGAACAATGATCGGCGCTCGCATTTAGCGATCGAGGTGTTTTGTTATCGCGCGCGAAAGTATATCGGAGCGTTCCTGGCCGCTGCTGGTGGTTCCGAGGCGATTATCTTTACCGGTGGGATTGGAGAGAACTCCGCTGAGATCCGGTCAAGAATTTGTAAAGGCCTGGAATGGATCGGTCTGGAGCTGAACCAGCAAAGAAATGATTCGGACGGCGCGACATCAGGCGGCAAGATCAGTACTGATTCAAGTCGATTAGCTGCGTATGTTATTCCGACTGATGAGGAACTACTAATTGCCCGCGATACAGTGAGAGCGATCGAAGGTGTTCGAGCTCGCTATTAAACCAAAAGAGTATCCG
>DATBSH010000430.1:0-15035 GCA_036559885.1 Pyrinomonadaceae bacterium | reverse complement strand
TTGCACGAGCGCCTTGTGGTCTTCGGACAATTCGAAATCGATCATTGGGAACTCACTCTCTAATTAGGTCGATAAAATGACCGGTCATCTTACTGGACGCGAAAACGGATGTCCAAACGCCTTCGCGTCTAGGGTTTTTGTTGGTGGTCTTAGATCTTTGGTCTTTGGTCTTTGACCTTAACCACTTGAAAATGTGCGTCACTATTCAGCTTTGCTATACTCCCCCACATGCCACGAAAACAGAAATCCGGCAGTGTTACTGTCGGTTTGGTCCAGATGAGCTGCGAGCAAAAACCGCAGCACAACCTGAAGAAAGCAATCGCCGGGATTGGCGAAGCAGCAAAGCGAGGCGCACAAATAGTTTGCCTTCAGGAGCTCTTTCGTTCTCAGTACTTTTGCCAAACGGAAGACATCGAGCTCTTCAAACTTGCCGAGACAATTCCTGGTCCCTCTACAGAGGCGTTGAGTAAAGTCGCCAAACAGAAGAATGTCGTGATTGTGGCATCGCTGTTTGAAAAGCGGGCTGCCGGCGTTTACCACAACACCGCAGTAATTATTGACAGATCAGGAAAAATCGCCGGGAAGTACCGGAAGATGCACATTCCCGATGACCCTCTCTATTACGAGAAGTTCTACTTCACCCCCGGCGATCTTGGTTTTCAGACTTACGATACAGCATATGGCAAGGTGGGCACGCTCGTCTGCTGGGATCAGTGGTTTCCTGAAGCAGCACGTTTGACTGCGTTGTCTGGCGCTCAGTTTCTGTTTTATCCGACTGCGATTGGTTGGTTACCCGATGAAGACCCGGAAGTTAATGAGGCTCAGCACGCGGCGTGGGAAACGATTCAACGCGCCCACGCCATCGCTAACGGAATTTTCGTGGTAGTAGTGAATCGCGTGGGCCGAGAAGGTAAGCTCAACTTCTGGGGTCAATCATTCGCCGCCGATCCTTTTGGAAGAATTCTTGCGAAAGCTTCCGCTCAAAAGGAAGAAATAATGGTGGTGGATTGTGATCTTACAAAGATTGATGAAACGCGACAGAACTGGCCATTCCTGCGCGACCGCCGCATTGACGCTTACAGCGGTTTACATCTCCGGTTCGGTGAATAATCATGAGATATGGAGTGCTCGATGTCGTCGGCATCGCCGGTGTGGTGCTTTTAGTAATTGCCTATCTACTACTGCAAATCAATAAACTGAAGAGTTCAGGTTTGCCTTACTCATTCCTCAATCTCATCGGTGCCAGCCTAATCATTGTTTCTCTCGTAGTTGATTTCAATCTCTCCGCATTCCTGATGGAAGCATTCTGGGTCTTGATCAGTCTCATAGGGATCTTTCGCCATCTGCGCGGCACGATGCTGCGCCCGGATACGCGACTATGACCACCAATAGCCCGAAGACGCCGGCCGAGTTGGGCTTTTGTATGCCCGCTGAATGGCATCGTCACAAAGCCACGTGGTTGAGTTGGCCCAAGGATCCTGAAACTTGGCCCGACCGCGTCGAGCAGGTTGAAGAAATATTCCTGCAAATGATGGCTGCCCTCGCACCTCATGAGATTGTGAACCTGCTTGTAGATGACGCCGAAACTGAGAGAAAGGTCCGGGCACGGTGCAATTTTCCTGCCGCGGAAAACATTCGTTTCATTCGTCTGCAGACGGTTGATTCATGGATCCGCGACTACGGTCCAAACTTCCTGATCCATATTGATAGTGGCGCGCTCGCCTACAACGATTGGAGATTCAATGCGTGGGGGAATAAGTATCCAGAGCTAATTGAAGACGATCGGGTTCCCAAGTTGCTCGAACCAATTCTGCAGGTGCCCCGATTTGAGCCCGGCATTGTGCTGGAGGGTGGTTCCATTGATGTGAACGGAGCTGGCTGCGTCCTCACGACTGAGCAATGTTTGCTAAACCCAAACCGGAATCCTCCATTAATCAAGGGTCAGATCGAGCGTTATTTAGAAAATTACCTCAACGCGAGTAAGGTCCTTTGGCTTGGTGAAGGAATTGTCGGAGACGATACGGATGGACACATCGATGACATCGCACGATTTGTCGCGCCGAACGTGATCGTGTGCGCACTTGAAGAAAACCGCACTGATGCGAACTATCAACTATTACAGGACAATTACCGACAGCTACAGTCGATGACCGATGTCGATGGGCGGCCTTTCGAAGTTGTGACTCTTCCGATGCCGGGAATTGTGGGTGGGACGAGCACCGACAAACGAAATCTAGAGCGTCTTCCGGCAAGTTACGCAAACTTCTACATCGCGAACAACGTCGTGCTTGCTCCAATCTTTGGTCACCGCAACGATGAAAGAGCTCTCCAAACCCTGCAACAACTGTTTCCTGATCGCCGCGTGGTTGGCATCAATTGCGAACCTCTGGTCTGGGGAATGGGAACGATTCACTGCGTTACGCAACAACAACCGGACCCTTAGCCGCAGATTCACGCGGATATAACAGCGCGTTTAGGCCGCAACAACACGATCTGTGTTTGTCTGCGAAGAGCTGCGGCTAAGTTTTTCTCTCCACGGCTAAGAGCTTCTTCGCTTCAGCGATAGCTTCGTCCAGGTTCGTGACCCGTCCATCTAACTGCATCTCGTAAATTGCGCGGGTTACTTCACCCATTTGTGGACCGGGCTTCATTCCGAGCCCCAGTAGGTGTCGACCCAGCAGAATCGGGTTTGGTGGGGCTTCCGCAACTTCCAGCTCGCGGGCGCGCGCGATAAACCAGTCCTGCGCAGCTGCGTCGTACCAATTCTCTCTTGGTACCCAATCTGCATTACGACCTAACGAGTCAGCCCGTGCCACTCGATAAAGCAGGTCAAGTTCACACTTGCGCGCTAAACGTCGAAACGCGCCATCTCCGACCTCTTCCCGCTTCTTGTAGAACTCCCCGGGTTTTAAGTGCTCCCGTACAAGCGCTATCACTTGTTCGCGAACGTCATAACCTTCAAGTGTATGGAGATTAAGCCGATCGAGGAAAGCTTCCGTGGGTGCTACACCTGCTTCTTCGTGCCCTCGCGATCGCCAGCGACCCTCAAGAAATTCTGTGGTTGAGCGTTTACCAAAATCATGCGACACCGCGGCAAGCATTACCGCGACCTGACGGGGATACGACAGCTCGTCAATCAACTCACGTGCGCGATCAATGGTTAGCAACGTATGAACAAAAACGTCACCCTCAGGATGCCATTCCGGATCCTGCGGGACACCGATTAATGCGACCAGCTCTGGAAACAAAGGTTCGAGTGCGCCAAGTTTTTGCAGCCACTCAAAACCAAGGGAGGGTTTCGCGGCCTGCAATAAAAGCTTCTCGATCTCTCCCCAGATTCTTTCAGCCGGCAAGTCATTGAGATCGATCTGTCGACACAGCGTCACTGTGTCGTCTTCGATCGCAAAGTTGAATCGGGCGGCGAATTGTGCCGCTCGCAACACGCGAAGACTGTCTTCCGGGAAGGTATCGGCAGATACGGCTCGCAGGACTCCCTTCTTCAAGTCCTGCTCGCCACGAAACGGATCGATTAGTTCGCCGGTTAACGGATCACTAAGAATCGCGTTGATTGTGAAATCTCTTCGCCTGGCAGCGTCTTCAACACTCATCCAGGGATCACCGTCGACGATAAAGGCCCGATGACCCCGGCCACTTTTACGCTCGCGACGGGGCAAAGAAACGTCCAAATCTGCGCCAACTTTGTAGACAGTGAAAGCCTCGCCAACGACGTTCACTGAACCAAACGCATCAAGAATCTGACGGATTGTCGCAGGTGGTAATTCATAAACCTCCAGGTCCCAGTCCTTCGGTTCCATACCCATCAGCAGGTCGCGAACGCAACCGCCGACGAGTAAAGCCCGACCGCCGGCTGCGCGCACGGCTCGGGCGAGATCAAGTACCTTGTCTGGAACCTGCGACAATTATTCAGACTCGTCTACGAGCTGCTGTTCAGTCTGGTGTTGAGATGAGTAGGATTCGAATTTATCAGGAGTATCGACCAGGACCTGGACGCCGCGTGTAGATGGCAAACAGCTAATCACTTGAACGCGATCAATCTGAGTCATGTTAGTACCGGCAGCATGCCAGATTTTGACCCAAAATGTCCGGAGCTGACCGTGAATAGCGAACGTCGAACCATCAAGCATTATTGGGATCGGTTCAGCAATTGTTCCCGACCGTAGCACTTGAAGTAGCTCCGGAATCCATGGTTTGAAATTCTCAAACTGAACCAGAACTGCGGTTTCTTCAATCGACGCGGGCGGAAGATCGACTGGCTCGCCCGATTCCAGCAGTAGACGTGTTTCTGTCTGTTGATTTCTCTTCTTTACAACGGGCATGGCTTTTTATGTCCGATACGCTTTAGTTTGTCGTTCTGATGTCCGATATCCTTCGGCTTATCGCGCCTGGCCCCACACTCAATGTCGAAATCATACGAACCACACCACAAGCTGAAGCATATCGAACATCAGAAACTATTCTTTCAATCTCTTTTGCAGATGTTCTGCAAGGTCACTGACTTTCACTCGTTCCTGTTCCCACGTGTCGCGATCTCGCACTGTCACCGCCTCGTCTTCAAGCGATTGGTGGTCTACCGTAACGCAGAACGGCGTTCCGATTTCATCCTGGCGTGCGTAAAGTTTTCCAATACCGCCAGTGTCGTCATACACCGCACGCAACTGCGGCTGTAACGAACGCTTGATTGCTTTGGCCATACCCACTATTTCCGGTTTGTTTTTTGCCAGTGGCAATATTGCTGCTTTGATCGGAGCCAGCCGCGGCGACAGCTTCAGAATTACGCGAGTCTCCCCTTTGTCGTTCGTCTTCTCAGAATATGCGTCCAGCAACAAGGCGAGCACGGTTCGATTCACTCCAGCGGCAGGCTCTATAACGTGCGGATAAAATCGCTGCTTTGTTGTTTCGTCGAAGTAAGACAAATCTTCTGTCGAATCAGGATTGATACGCATGCCTTCTATGTCAACAGCTTTGCTGGAGTGTGACCGTAGATCGAAATCCGTTCGATATGCTATCCCCATCAATTCTTCCCATTGGCGCTCTTCTTCAGCGCGCTCAGGAAAGTATCGATACATGATATCCACGGTCCGCTTCGAATAATGAGCGAGCTCCTCTGCCGGAACTTCACGCCGCTTCAGATTTTCATCACTGATGCCTAATCCTCTAAACCATTCGAGGTATTGGTCTACCCATTCGTCGACGAGCTTCAGGTGTTCGGCATCGGGTCGCACGAAGTATTCCATCTCCATTTGCTCAAACTCTCTCGTTCGCAAAATGAAATTGCCCGGCGTGATCTCGTTGCGAAACGACTTTCCGATCTGAGCAATGCCAAAAGGAATTTTTCGCCGCATTGCCGTCTGCACGTTGAGAAAGTTGATAAAGATTCCTTGTGCCGTCTCTGGCCGGAGATAACCAAGGGCTGTTGGATCCTCCTCTGCAGCGGCCGCACCGATT
Source organism: Pyrinomonadaceae bacterium (assembly GCA_036559885.1). Taxonomy (GTDB): domain Bacteria; phylum Acidobacteriota; class Blastocatellia; order Pyrinomonadales; family Pyrinomonadaceae; genus PSRF01. The sequence goes on along the minus strand of DATBSH010000430.1, from coordinate 9,569 downwards.
GTAGTGCGAAACATCATGTTGAAATCACGCGGCTCTGTTAGATTGTTCGAACCGCAGTTCGGACACTTGAGACGCTTTTGTTCAATCAGTTCAGCAACGGGTGTGGTCCGAGCATCTTCAGGGATCTCGATTTTGTCTGCGCGGAGACGCGACTTGCACTCCCGACAGTCGACGAGTGGATCGTGAAAAGTAGCTTCGTGTCCTGAGTACTGCCAGACAAGTCGATTAAGAATGATTGACGAGTCTATGCCCTCGATATCATCGCGGTCGTAGACGATCCAGCGCCACCAGGCCTGTTTCACGTTATTGCAGAGCTCGACGCCCAGTGGTCCATAATCCCATGCGCTACCGAGTCCGCCGTAGACCTCCGAGGAGGGAAACACAAAGCCGCGTCGCTTCGCTAGAGAAACAATCGTATCGATATTGGGTGCAGGCACAGTCGTACAAAACAAATTTGGAGTTTTCGTAAAGAAGGAATAGTAGAAGACGTCGTTTGAAAAGAAAAGAGCGGCTCTTGGATTAAGGATGAGGGATTAAGGATGAAGGTTGAAAAATAACGGTTAGAACAAAAGATCTTTTTTCATCCTTCATCCTTGCAGTTACTTGCTTGGTGCCTGAATGTTTACATCAATCTTTTGCGTTCCTCCACCTCCAAACAATCGACCTCTGTAAACGAACAGCAGAACCAGTACGACGATCACAAAGATCGCCACAATGGCGACCACACCTGCACTTCCACCGCCACCACCACCATCACCTTCGTCAGCCATGATGCGGCTCCTTCTCTAGTTGATTGTTACTCTGGGGGTAATACCTACACGGGTTCGGCGAATTGTTAACACAGGCGGCTGGCAGCGTCAATCAGGGCACAAATACAAAGAGACAGAAGCTATACGCTTCTGTCTCCTCGCGACCCCCCAGGTTCGAAAACTTTTTAGCGGCGGTGGCGTGTTGCCGCAGTCGCTGGCTTGACGTCGGCAGGCTGGACCGTGGGCGTCGGCTGCGGAGGTTTTGCGCCTCGCGGCACAATCCAAACCTCAACACAATCCTCCTCGCGGAAGCCACCATTAACGAGAACGATGCGCGAAGCGTCGATTCCTCGCTGGGTCACCAGATAATCGCTGGCTCGCTGCAGAAGACGATTAGCCTGACCCGCTGGGCTCGTGCGTCCGCCATAGGCAAAGATGTGCGTAGTCGTGGTGGGATCGTTCTGCAATTCCACTGCGAGATTATCCAATCGCGCCTTCAGATCATCATTCGAACAACTGCAGCAAGTATCGAACTCTCGGCCGACGATCACTGTCTTTTCCACCGGTCGAACATTTGTAGACGCTCGCGTAACTTGACTGCAAGAAGGCTCACCGGACCCATCATTGACGGTGAGAGTGGCCGTAATGTCCTGACCGGCCAATCCGGTTGAATCGATAGTAATGGTTGGTGTTCCATTTCCGCTGACAATTCGGGCGGCGGCAGGCTTCACAGTCCATCTATACATCAGGGCCGCAGTGCCACTGTACGCGACGTCAGCCGTGTATGTAATGATCTCGCCTTCGTTGACTTGAGTCGGTGCTGAAACGTTTACCGGGAATGGACACGGCGATTTCGGCAGCGGCGGATGTGGCCGGTAGTTAAGCACTACACATTTGATCCGGCCGGCGGGTAAATCGATTTCTCGAGTCCAGCGCTGACCGCCCGGCAAGTCGACTACGACCGTGTGCAAGCCAGGCTCCAGATCAATCGATTGGTAGTCGGTTGTTGTTTCGCCGTAGGATTTCCCGTCAACGGAAATTGGAAAACCAGCCGGCGTGGAAAGAATCTTTATGGTGCCGTACTTTGCTTTCTTCGGTTTAGCGAGGGCGGCAGGTGAAGCTATTACGGCGAAGAATGCGAACGCAACGATGGCGACCAAAACGAATCGCCAGGATCTCATAGAGTTGCAACCCGACGTCATTCGCTTACGGCTCCTTCCGAGTCCGCGCTTTGATGCCCCATAAATTTTGTGCGACCGTAACGCCTCCGCAGCCTAGCTCCAAGAGCAGCGATTCCGGTACCAAATAAAAGTAAAGTTGCCGGTTCAGGTGTCGGCGTCGTTGAGCTTGGCGTAGGTAAAGGATTGGGTGTGTTCGGTGGCAAGTCACTTTCACAATGGTCGCAACCGTGAATAAAGAACAATGGGATGCCGGCCAAAAACAGTAGCGGCCACTTAGGAAAGGCCCCACCGGGAACAGTGATCTCGCCGCAGTCGCAAACGGTACCGTCAACGTCACCTTCAGCAATCACATCGACTTGGGGAGATGTAACCGCTATGCCGGCAAGAAGGGAGTCCGATGGTGGCGGAACGTACGTACTCAAGGTTGAGTTCGCTACGTCTATACAGCTTTCAACGCCGACCCGCTTCGGATCCTGTGACACGTTGCGAAGATGAAGGTTCGGTGGATTTTGATAGTTGCTCAGCACCTGGACCACGTCGCTCAGGGCAATGGGTCCCGCATGAGCCGGCACACCGGTTAGAACCAGTATGCTGACTAAAGCAACGACAGATCGAAATGCTCGATTCCTCATAGATGGAATCTTTTCCTTTGATTCCCAGCTCAGCTGAGCGCACAGTCTATCCCTGTATCGGGCTAAGGAACCGTTAAGTTGTCGCAGGATACGAACGGCTCGCGTGATGAAGAGATGTTCAATCAGGAGTTTATTCCACGTTTGCAGAATTACGCAACAACAAAACCGACAAGGCCTGCGACTGCAGGCCTCGTCTTATGAAGAGATGTTGTTAGCAGTCTAACGTCTGCCAAACATGTTTTTACTCAGCGTCACTAGCGCTGGCTGCTTCAGCTTTCCGGCTCTCATCACGGAGCACAGCTTTTCTTGAGAGTTTTATCTTATTGCCCTCTCGGCCGATGCACTTCACAAGTATCTGCTGACCCTCTTTTAGTTCATCGCGAACGTCCTTCACTCGACGATCGGCGATTTCCGAAATGTGCAATAGACCATCCGTTCCGGGAAATATCTCCACGAATGCCCCAAAGTCGACGATACGCGAAACCGTTCCAAGGTACGTTTGGCCGACTTCGGCCTCCGCCGTTAGTCCACGGATTCGATTGATCGCAGCATCAGCGGCTTCGCCGCTCGTCGTGGCAATCGAAATCGTCCCATCATCAGAGACGTCGATCTTCGCTCCCGTCTCTTCAACCAACGACCTTATGACCTTGCCGCCTGGTCCAATCACGTCCCGGATCTTATCGGGATTTATTTTGATTTGGATTATTCGTGGCGCATAGGGTGAGATGGCTTCGCGCGGTTCGGCGAGCGTCTTTTCCATCGCACCCAGAATATAGATGCGACCTTTCTTCGCCTGTTCCAGAGCTTCAGCCATGATCTGCGCGTTGATGCCGGCGATCTTTATGTCCATCTGGAGCGCCGTGATTCCGTTGCGCGTTCCGGCTACCTTAAAATCCATGTCGCCGTAGTGGTCCTCCGCACCTGCGATGTCGGTGAGAATCGCGTACTTGTTTCCCTCCATCACCAACCCCATTGCCACACCTGCTACAGGTGACTTCAGCGGAACCCCTGCGTCCATCAAAGACAGAGTGCCACCGCATACGCTGGCCATCGAAGATGAACCATTCGACTCCGTAATATCGGAAACGATTCGAATGGTATACGGAAAGTCAGTGTCGTCTGGCAACACTGTTTCTAACGCGCGACGCGCAAGTGCGCCATGACCAATCTCGCGCCGGCTCGATGAACCAAACCGGCCAACTTCGCCCACTGAGTACTGCGGAAAATTGTAGTGCAGCAGGAACCTGCGTTTGACTTCTCCCTTTTCCAGGTCGTCCATGAACTGCTCGTCTTCTTTTGTACCGAGCGTAGTAGCAACTAACGCCTGGGTCTCACCCCGGGTAAAAAGCGCAGAACCATGTACGCGCGGCAACCAACCGACCTCACAAGTAATGGGTCTGATCTCTGAGAATCTGCGACCGTCAGGCCGCCGCCGTTTGTTGAGAATGTCGTCCCGGAACACCGTCTCCTTGAGGTGATCAAAAACGATTTTGGCGGTGAGCCGCTGCTCAGGTTGATCCTCGGGATACGATTCAACGACTTCCGTCTTCAAGTCTTCTACGGCCGCATAGCTAGTCCGCTTATCCTGCCCGGAAGTGTCCAACGCGGCTCGCAAGGGTTCGATGTATTTTTCGCTGATCTCCGCAAGGATTTCCTGATCCAACTGAACGGGAGGAACTTCGCGCTTTTGGATATCGAGAGCCTTGAATAGCTCCTTTTGCCAACGGCACAGGCGGTTGATCTCCTTGTGCGCAACCATCAGCGCTTCCACCATGATCTCTTCAGAAACTTCCTTGGCACCGGCTTCAACCATGACGATAGCTTCTTCACTTCCCGCAACTATGAGATTCAGCCGCGACTCGCGTACTTCGTCATAGGTCGGATTGACGATATAGCGTCCGTCGATCAGTCCGATTCTTACGCCTGCTATAGGGTTCAGAAAAGGTATATCCGACAGATAAAGGGCGCATGACGCTCCCGTTATTGCCACGACGTCTGGATTGTTATCAGGATCAGCCGAGATGACACTCGCGATCACCTGAGTTTCATTTCGATAACCTTCTGCAAACAATGGACGACATGGACGATCGATTAGACGGCTGGTAAGAATCTCTTTCTCGTTCGGTCGGCCTTCGCGGCGGAAGTAATTACCTGGAATGCGTCCGGCGGCGTAGTTCGATTCACGGTATTCCACGGTTAACGGAAAGAAATCAACACCCTCCCGAGGTGTCGGTGCACTGACGGAAGCGACGAGCAACATCGTGTCGCCATAACGAATCACAACAGAACCGTCTGCCTGCTTCGCAACGCGACCGGTCTCAACCGTCAACTCCCTTTCTCCAAGTTTGATTGATTCTTTGAGGTATTTCTTCACTGGCATTTTTTGTTCTCCTTAACAACGCCTGAACTCTTCAGGCGGGGCGTCTCATGCGCCTCACAATTTCTTCGGCGCCCAGTCGCCACGTGCAACGAGTGGGCAAGCCGGATAAAACAGAGGCGGCACGAGCCTCTTGAACCGTGAAGCTCATGCCGCCTTGGTGTTAACGCTCGGGCCTTGCACGTCAGCTTGTTTCCAGTCAATCGCCGTCACGTTCGGCACTGCCACAAGCTCTTCGATAGACGTGGGCTTTAAATAAACAGAGACTCGAAGCTCTCTCTTGCTTTAGTTACACTTTCAAATCACTACCGGCGCAAACCGAGTCGATTCACAACCTCGTGGTAACGCTCGATATCGATGCGCTTAAGGTAGTCGAGCAGACTCCTGCGTTGCGAGACCATCTTCAGCAGGCCGCGCCGCGAATGATTGTCTTTCTTATGCGTTTTAAAATGCTCGGTTAGGTCGTTTATTCGCTTGCTGAGTAGTGCAATCTGCACCTGAGGTGAGCCCGTATCGCCCTCATGGGTACGGAAGTCAGTCACAATTCTTTCTTTCGCTTCTTTTGCTAACGCCACTGCTTTGATGGCCCTCCTCGACAGCAGTAAAGTCCGTAAACACGGCAACCGCTAAAGTTAAAAAACCGGCCTGCAATGTAACATTTGAGCTAGTCTCTGTCCAGTTGAGATTAAATTGACGCGATTGGCCAGCAAATATACCGTTCAAAAATGCCGATTTTGTCTGAAGTTGGGGAATTCTGAGGCTGCGACCTCGCCGCCGGCAAAATCCGGCGACAATCGCAATTACCTCTGCTACTATCCGTCAATTCCAGAATCAAACAAGGATCTCGATGTCACGAAAACGAATTGTGATTGTCGGTGGCGGTTTCGGCGGTCTGTTTACCGCACTCGGTCTCGCCGGAGCTGCCGATGTTTCGCTAGTTTCAGACGAGGACCACTTTGTCTTCACGCCAATGCTTTACGAGTATCTGAGCGGCGAGGTCGAAGAATGGCACATCGCACCACGCTATGCCGAACTACTCAACGACAATGTCAACTTCGTTCAAGGTTGCGTGATTCGTATCGATCTGACCGCACATTCCGTTACTGTCGAGAACCATAAACAGCCTCTCAGCTACGACGCGCTGGTGCTCGCTCTCGGCGGATTGACGAACTATGCGGGCGTCCCAGGCGCTGAGCAATATTCAATTCCCTTCAGAAAAATCCAACATGCAGATCGACTCCGCCAAACGATGGTCGAAGCACTCGATCGCGTGCCGCCTGACCTCCCGCCGCAGGATGTCAAGCACGCATTAACGTTCGCTGTTGTTGGAGGCGGTGCCAGTGGCGTGGAACTTTCAACGAAGATGTCTGATCTTTTGCGGGACGCATTCAAGCGACGGCACCTTCCCGGTGAGCCGCGCGTTCTGGTGCTTGAAATGGGAGATAGAGTAGTTCCAGGAATGGGCGAACCCATTCGGGAGTACGTAGAACAAGCATTGATCGATGGACACGTTGAACTGCATACACTCACGCGAGTAGTGAAGGTCAATGCGAGCAGCCTCGTAACCGAGCATGGAGGAAAGCAGGAGGAGTTAGACGTCGCGGCAGTTGTATGGGTCGGCGGGGTTCGGATAAATCCGGTGATTGAACAGCTGTCTGTCTCGAAGCACGGTCGAGGATTACTCAATGTTCTACCGACGCTCCAGCTTGTAGAGCATGCAAATGTATTCGCGCTCGGCGACATTGCTTACTATCCCGACGCCGCACCAATCTTGGCAGGCACCGCCCAGCTCGCGTTCCAGGAAGCTGATCTCGCCGCCGGCAATGTGAAAGCGTTCCTGGCGGGCCACGAACTTAAGAAGAGGCAGTTTGAAGAGTTAGGAGAAACAGTCAGCCTGGGCACTGAAAAGGCGGCCGTTCTGACTGGCGGAAAAGCCTTCGGCGGCCCACTCGCTCGCCAGGCCAGGTTCGCACTTTACACGGCTCGTTTGCCAACGTGGCATCACCGCTTGCGCGTTGGCGCGAGCTGGTTCTTTGAAGGAACAAGCCCCCGACCACTTTTGCCCCTCGGATTCGAACGGTCGGGTTGATACGAAATGCGTTCTGTAGTGCGGCGACTGATTCTTATCGCGGTCATTTGCGGAGTAGCGGGCGCGACGTTATGGTGGATTGCCAGGCATTACAGACTCCTGCCTCAAAGAAGTGTTGCGCAGATCGAGCCGATACCAACCGACCCGCTTGTTGCTAATCCACCTTCTGCTCCGTCTGAGTTTCCGCTGGCCGTGGAATCAACGCCGACACCGGAGCCAACTAGCATCGCCGAGCTGCAGACTTCCTCGCAGACGGCTCAGGAAAGCTTCGTCGGAACATTAAAGCTGATCATCCCCGTTGCGGGTGTACGTCCAGATCAACTGATTGATACCTTTGATGACGCTCGTTCGGAGGGTCGCGTTCACGATGCGATTGACATACCCGCACGCGCCGGAACGCCGGTGCTGGCTGCAGCCGACGGAGCGATCATTAAATTGTTTCAGAGCGAACGAGGTGGCACCACAATTTATCAATTGAGTACGGATAAGAAACTGGTGTTCTATTACGCTCATCTTCAAGGCTACGCTGAAAACCTCACGCCGGGAATGTACGTGCATCAGGGACAGGTGATCGCTTATGTTGGCGACACTGGCAACGCCGGCGCCGGCAACTACCACCTTCATTTTTCGATCGCCGTCGTGAGCGATCCAAACCGCTATTGGGAAGGGACGAACATTAATCCCTACCCACTCCTGCATCGTTAGACCTGTCTGCTTATCGTTCAATTTTGGTCGAAATACGTCGAAGCACCAGCGGTTGCATGGCCCTAAACACATTCATACGCTGAGGGAACGCCCATTGCTGGGAATCTTCCGTACGGTTTAGTTTGTTGCTTAGATGAGGCGCGAAGTTCCCGAAGCAGCGAGCTTTTTAGCCTCAACAAGATCGACGATGATACTCAGAAAAGGATAGTCACAATGAACTTTAGACCTGCTCTATTGATCCTGCTTTGCCTTGTCGGCTTTGCCGGTTGCACGGCGCCAAACAACAGCAATTCCAATCTGAGCCAGGCGACACCCTCACCCTCTAGCTCAGCGAATGAATCGATGTCTCTAGTGACGCTTCCCGTGCTCGATGCTTTGCTAACTGATGAGACGTTTGCGAAAGAATTGAAAACCAAGCTTCAACTCTCGGACGATCAGCTGAGTACGCTGAAGCGTGTTGCCAGTGGCGAGGTAAACAGGCTCCGTGCAACAAACGCTGAGGAATCGACAGGTGATGCCGCAGAAGCTCGCGACCGCGCCACTCGAGAGATTGTGGCTGTGTTGGGCGAAGACAAAGCAAAGCAACTGGCAACGTTGGCGTCACAATACTGGGCCGGTGCCGGCGAAGATGTAGGTGGTGTCGGCAAGCAGGCCGCTTCTGATTTGTCATCAAAACCGAATGCAGTCCCGGCTGATACGCGTGTCGTCGTCAACATACCGGCTTTTCGCATGGACCTTTTCGAGAACGGAAATCTCGTAAAAACATACAAAATCGGAATCGGTTATCCAGAGTTCCCGTTGCCACAGGGACTCCGAAAAGCTCAAACAATAATTGTGAATCCAAGCTGGACGCCGCCTGACTCTCCGTGGGTGGCAAAAATGAAAGACGTTAGCCCGGGCGAAAAGGTCGAGGCTGGAAGTAAATTGAATCCACTTGGGCCAGTAAAGATTCCGATTGGCATGCCTTCTTTGATTCATGGCGGAAAAGCGGTAGCGAAGCTTGGCACATTTGCTTCACATGGTTGCGTGGGATTAACGAGTGCTCAGGTGAAGGATTTTGCAAAACTACTCGCGCGTGCCTCGCGAACGGAACTCAAGGACACGACACTTGAAAAATACTTCGCCGATAAGACCACGACGAAAACGATCAAACTGAGTCAACCTGTACCGGTTGAGCTGCGCTACGAAACGATCGTCGTCGAGGACGGCAAGCTTCACATTTACAAGGACGTCTATGATGAAAACACAAATACCGAGGAGAACTTGAGAAAGGTTTTAGAAGCGCACGACGTGCAGTTCGATAGTCTCAGTGCAGACGAAAAGAACCAGCTCGTGTTTGCGCTGAATGCGATGTCGGCCCATCCGAAACCTATGCCGTCGCCGTCGGCGCCAGCAAATGCTAATCAGAATGCCAACGACAATAGGATTGCAAAAAAGAAGACGAAGCCTGAGGAGAAGAAAAAGCCGAAGAATGAGTTTGTAATTGAGTTAGCGGCGTTGTCCGGTCGTGGCTATCCAGCGCCAGTTAATTACGACACTGGGGCTGGCAAGCCGGCACAAACGATCGCGATTCGAACGTCATTCGGCCCATCATTCGCGAAGATACGCTAGGATGCCCTTAAAACAGGCGCAACCAATGACGCAGTCATACCTTCATGCTTTCTATGACAGGACTCTACTGGAAATACTCAATTCTCTGTGCAGCCTCTGCGTCCTCAGCGTAGAGTGGAAGCCTCAGGTTCAAGATCAGCAGAATTTCAGGTCAGGAAGGGCGGTTTACCCCCGCTCAAGTCGCATTAAATTCAACGTTGAGACTTTGCGTAAGTTGAGCGGGGG
>DATBSH010000429.1:0-14383 GCA_036559885.1 Pyrinomonadaceae bacterium | reverse complement strand
TGAATGCGGTGACAAGTCACCGCACTCCAAAGAGTAGTACATCGCGATGATTCTGGATCCAACTCTTTCGGAATGGCTTAATCTTGCATTGCGGTGGACGCATGTCTTTGCTGCAATCATGTGGGTGGGCACGACCTACTACTTTACCTGGCTTGATGCGCGGTTAACGGAAGAAGAAAAGGCTGCAGCGACAGGTAACGCAGCCCAGGTTTGGATGGTGCATAGTGGCGGCTTCTACGTGGTCGAACGTCGAAAAGTGCCGGACATTTTCTCCCGCACACTTCACTGGTTTCGTTGGGAAGCAGGAACTACCTGGCTCAGCGGAGTGGCGCTGCTCATCGTTGTCTATTACCTCGGCGGCGGAGCTTTGATCGACTCTGATGTCAGAGATCTAACCCTGGGGGGCGCAATTGCCATAGCAGTGGGCGTGATCGTCGCTGGGGGTTTTGTTTATGACGTGATGATGCGGACGCCACTCATTCGAAACGAAAAGCTATTTGCGCTTATCGCTTATATCTTGATTGTCGCGGTATCGTATGGTCTTTGCCAGATGCTAAGCGCGCGAGCAGCGTACGTTCACGTCGGTGCGTTGTTCGGGACAATAATGGCAGCGAATGTTTGGATGCACATCCTGCCTGCGCAGAAACGAATGATTGCCGCGTTGAAAGCGGGCGGACAGCCGGACCAGCATCTGGCCGCGCAGGCGAAACTGCGCTCTAAACAGAACACCTTTCTGGCTGTGCCCACTACATTCATCATGATCAGCAGTCATTTCCCAGGCGTGACGTATGGACAACGGTATAACTGGCTTATCTTGTCTATCCTGATTCTCGTTGGCTGGATCGCGGCGAAGTTCATTCGCCGAGCATAATTCTTTTAATCTTCGCTGCCCTGCGCTTGTACATTTCTGTTTCTTCAGAGCCTGCTGAATGCCGCGTCACTCTTTACTCAAACTTCTAGAACAACTCGATGAATTGAAAATTCCTGTTGGCACTCATCGGGCAAAAACGATCGCACATCTTCTAGTCCGCCTACGAAAACAAACGATCACCGACGCCGATGCGTTGATGGGTCTTCACGAGACGTTGCTCTTTCTTCGCGCGTATCCCCAATCACCGCGCGTCCTTCGAGAAACGGAGCTTGTCTTGCGCGAGTTTCCGAAGTGGGTAAAAGAAGCGGCAATTCAAGAAGTCGATCTCAATGCTCTCGATCATCCGGAGATTTCGGGAATCGCCGGCCGAACGGTTATTGACACGTTCAGCTATTACATCGTGCGTGATTTGGTGGCTCGGTTTCCACGGCAAGTCGAGTTCTATTGGGATTGGTTTGAAGATGAAAACCGGCTGGGAGAAACATGGCCACGGTTCATGCCGCTGTTGGAAGAAGATGCTTTTGTCGAGGCAAACATTCCGTATCGAGCGTGGCTGCGTGCCGCCAGAGGAAAAATGTCGGAAGTGCCGTGGTTGATTGAGCGATTCAATCAGTTGCCGATGAAGGTCTCGGCAAAAGCCGAACTATACGATTCGCAAAAGCTCTATGTGCAATGGGCCCCGCCGCATCCGTCGACGCGAACGGGAATGCGCCTTCCTTCGAAACTGCGGAGCGGACAGATCTTTTATCATCGCGAACCATTGCTCCAACGGCGTGACATTTCCTTTCTCGACGAGATACGCAAGCCGGCGCCACCCATAGAAAAGCTCTCAAAAAGTGATGGACAGACAGTCTTGAATTTGGCCCGCGATGCCTCTACAAGCCGTTACCGCGAATTGTATGGCTTTACACACGGTGATCCGGCTCGAGTTATCAAAGCCGAGCTTGGCCGCGGTGTTGATCTATTCGTAATGGGTTTACCGCCCGAAAAGCGCTTACCGTTGCGTGCGTACCACGCAGCAATGATTTTTAAGAACCAGGTTGCCGTTGGGTATTTCGAAGGGCTTTCGCTGTGTGAACGAATGGAGAGTGGATTTAATTTGTATTACACGTTTCGCGAGGGAGAAACAGCCTGGCTATACGCAAGGACTCTGAACCTGATGCGTTGGCTGCTGGGCGTCACAACTTTTTCGTTGGATCCATACCAGGTTGGCTATGAAAACGAAGAGGGCATTGAATCAGGCGCATTCTGGTTCTACCGAAAGCTCGGATTTCGCCCGACTGATCCGCAGCTGTTGCGACTGGCCCAACGTGAAGAGGTCAAGATTCAAAAGCGCCGAAGTTACCGCACGCCGGCCCCAACGTTACGCAAGTTGGCGCAGTCTCCGATGGTCTTTGAACTTAACCCTCAGCGAGGTGGCGATTGGGATCAATTCCAGGTGCGCAGACTCGGACTCGCGGTGCAACGCGAAATGGCGAAGAACTTTAATGGTGATTCGGAGAAGATGCGAACTCACGCGCTACAGGTGCTGTTGAAAACAACGAAACGTCACCTCACAGAGGCTGAACGTAAGATCTTTAGCGACTTCGCTGTAATATTTCTTCTAATTCCTGGTCTCGCAGACTGGAATCGTGATGAAAAACGAGGCCTTCTTAAAATAATCGAATCAAAGACTGGACGTGACGAGGGTAACTATCTTCAGCTACTGCAGAAACACACAAGATTTCGACGGGCTCTGATTGATCTCGGATCGCGCGACTGATCTGGCTCGTGGGATCGCAGTTAGTACCCCTTTAGGAGGAACGTAGAAAGGATGATGAACCTTTCTCCTGGGAACGCGGACGTCTCGTCCGCAATGAGCGAAGCGAACAGATCTCGACGACTGCGTCGCGTTTGCGGACGAGACGTCCGCGCTCCCAGCATGTGGTTGAACTGTCTCTTTGAAGTCTAATAAAGATAATCTTAGGTCTAATTCCCACCACACAGCGCAGAAATCCGATATTCCAGGATTTTGCTCTCCGAAAAATTTACGAGTTTGGGAAAGTAGGCAGCATTACGATCCAACGCAGCCTCGGGTACTAGTCCGACAATCTCCGCCGATTCAATTTCGACTCCCAATCGTTCCGCCTCGCGCTCAACGGCATTGTAGGCCTCAGTCATTCCGGTAACCTCAAAGTTCACAAGATTCATTGACACCTGAACGAACCCTCGGCTGTGCAGTTGAAAGCCTAATGCTTTCAGGAATGGTAACCCTCCTTGCCGGAAGCGAATGGTGCGCGCAATTTGCCGGGCCACCGTTACATCCTTGGTTCGAAGAACGAGGTTGAACGCAATCAGGAAAGGCCTTGCGCCGACAGCAATAGCACCCGCTGTTGCATGCGTGATGGAAGATCCGGCGTCCGGCTTCCGCTCCGTCACAATTGCGATCTCCTCGCGCAAGAGTTCGAGCGCTCCGCGGCGCACGTCTTCAAGGTTCACCCGTTCGGGCCGCATTGCGGCACGCTCATAAAAGTAGACAGGTATGGCAAGTTCATTAGCAATACGCCGGCCCGCCAAATGAGCCAGCTCTACACACTGTTCCATCGTGACGCCGCGCACCGGTACAAATGGCAAAACGTCGGTCGCACCAAGCCGCGGATGTTCACCTAAGTGCGTTCGCATGTCGATTAATTGCGTAGCTCGCGCCACCGCTTGAAACGCGGCATCGACAATACGATCCGGCGCTGCGACGAAGGTTATAACCGAACGGTTGTGATCGGGATCGATGTGAGTATCAAGAACACACGCAGTGTCGACGGATTGAATTGCATTCGCGATCAGCTGAATCGTTTCTGACTTTCGACCTTCACTGAAGTTTGGAACGCATTCGACTAGTGGCTGCACGGACAGATTGTAGCGGAAAACCATCCGCAGATTACGCAGATTAGGACGTAAGACCGTTAACGTGACGCATTAGGCTTCCGTCAGGTTAATGCCGGTACCTGAAACCCTCAACCTGACTGTGTAACTAATAATCTGTGTGATCTGCGTAATCTGTGGATGGCTTTGTTTGACTTGCTATAATCGACCCGTGCCTACTGATCGCTTCATCAGTCAACGCAAAAATGCCTGGCAACGACTCGAGGAGCTTTTGGCTCTTTTGGATCATGCATCCCTGCGACGGCTGCGCCGCGAGGAGGTACGCGAACTCGGGCGCATCTACCGCCGTACCGCATCTGACCTGGCCATCGCCCGCGCCGAATCACGTGACCCGCGTCTCGTCAATTACCTCAACAGCCTTGTGATTCGAGCGCATGGTCGAATCTATCGTGCAGATTCACAGGGCGGAAAGACGATTCGAAACTTCTTTGTGCGCGACTTGCCGCAGACTTTTCGCAGAACGTGGCGTTATACCGCTCTTTCATTCGCGGTGTTCTTTCTCTTCGGAGCACTCAGCTTCACGGCCACGCGCCTTGATCCAGAGTTTTCTGAGCTGGTTGGCGTAAGCCCAACATTTCGCGAGCTCTATATCGAGACCAAAACGCCTTGGTGGGAACGTCTAAACGAATCAAATCAGGAAGGCGCAAGTATGATCATGACCAACAATATTCAGGTCACGATCTATACGTTTGCCTTCGGTGCGATGCTGGGAGTCGGCACGCTTTTCTTTCTCGCTTACAACGGCGCCAACATTGCTTCTGTCCTGGCGCTGACTTATCAAGCCGGGTTCGGAAACGATCTGGTCACGTTCATGGTTGCACATGGGGTGATCGAGCTGTCGTGCATATTCATTGCCGGTGGCGCCGGGCTCTTGATTGGTAGCGCGCTGATAATGCCGGGTGACCTATCGCGTTCGGATGCGTTGAAGACAAACGGCATGGAGGCTGTGCGATTGATGCTGGGCGTGGCGTTACTGCTCGTTATTGCCGGGACGATTGAAGGTTTTATTTCTCCAGCCGCGATCGATCCACGAATTAAAATCGCTATAGCCAGCTTAACGGGTATCGCACTTTATGCTTACCTAATCTTTGCCGGCCGCGATAAGGTTCAGGAGTATCCACAGATTACACAGATTACACAGATTAAGAACTAAGCGGCTAAGTTGAATGTAATCGTTCCAGTGTACCTAATGGCTCAACTTAGCTGCTTAGTTCTTAATCTGTGTAATCTGTGTAATCTGTGGATGGTTTTTAGCGTCGACCTACAACAATCCTCTTTCCTTCACGCGCAAGTAAGTCTGCAGTAGTGCTGGTGCGAGTGCCGCGGCGGTTACATCCAAAGCCAGACCACCTTGTGATTCCACCATGCGTAGAGCCGCTTCGCGGTGGTGAATGATCTCCTCAGCAACTGACTGAGTGAAGAGCTCGCGTACCGTCGATGGAGTTTGCCGTACCACCGCTTTCAAATCTCGATCTGCGATTGTCACTACCAATGGCAGATGTCGCGGCCGTAATAGATTCAGTGAAGTCAACAACTCCTTCGATCCTTCTTCGTCGACCAGATCAGTCAGCAGAACAACCAATGATCGGCGTTTGCTGTTTGCCGAAACGAATTCAAAGGCCCGAGCATATGAGGGCTCAATCATCTCGGGTTCGACGCCGTGAAGCGCTTCCAATGCCGCATCAATGTGATCGCGGCCACGACTGGGTGGCAAGTAATTGATGATGCGCCGTCCAAACACCATCAACCCGGCATTGTCACCTGCACGAGCAGCAGCTGACATCAAAGCGAGGGTTGCGTGTACTGCAGAATCAAGCTTCGTTTCCTGCTCGATGCGTGCGGTCATTAATCTTCCGGCATCCAGGGCGATGAGAATGGTCTGGTCCCGCTCAATCTGATACTGCCGCGTGGTCAGCTTTCCGCGGCGCGCGGTCGCGGTCCAGGAGATATGCCGCAACTCGTCTCCGCGAACGTAGTCGCGCATTGATTCAAACTCACGTCCCTCACCGCGCCATGAAGTCTTGCGATGCGATGAGACAACCGATCGGGCGCCCAGAGCTTTTAACTCAGCCTCACGAGCACGTCGCATGTTCGGATAAACTTTCACGATTTCAGGACTATTGACCATCATCTGGCACCATGCCAGGCGCAAGCGCGAAAGAAACCGAACCGCAGTGTGTCCAAACTGAAATCGTCCTCGCTTGGGCGGCGTTAAGGCGTACACAAGCGTCGTTGAGTTCTGGGCATCAACTCGCAGACGCGCCTTGCGAATGCCTCTTAGGATCATCTGAGGCGGATATTCATCCTTCACAATCAAAGTGATCGAACGATTTGAATGGTTCAGGGCCTGAATGCTGACATCGGTTTCGGCGCCAACAGCAAAACGTCCGCTAAAACTGCGGGTGAAATGAATGGAGTCAGGCAAGCGGCTGGTACGTGCGTCGATAGTTGCGAGTAACAGCAGCAGCACGTCATAGAGAATTACGAGCCACTGCAGCCAGCTTCGTCCCCAGGAAAGTGAAAGAGGGATCAGTCCTAAAGCGATTAAGAAGTAGAAGCGTCGTGTGAAAACAAAGCGCACCGCGATTATCTCGGGACTTCAGAACTTTTCACAATATCGGCAATGACCGCATCCGCTGTCACGCCGTCGAGTTCAGCCTCAGCTCGCAAGGTCAATCGATGTCTTAATACCGGAAGCGCAACATCGCGCACGTCGTCGGGCGTTGCGAAGTCGCGGCCGCGTATCGATCCCAAAGCCTTGGAGCAAAGAAGAAGCGCGACTGACGCGCGTGGGCTTGCTCCGTAGTGTATGAATGGATGCGCTCGAGTTCGTCGCACCAGATCGACTGCGTAGTGTTGCACGCCAGGCTCCATACGCGCGGCTCTAACTTCCTCCCGACCACGAATGATCGCATTCGCGTCAGGTAAGCGCTCGATATTGACATCCTCGAGCCGTTTCGAGTTGAACCCCGCATCCCATCTGGCGAGGATTTCCCGTTCCTCATGTTCGGCCGGGTAATCCAGAACGATCTTCAGTAGGAAACGATCAAGCTGCGCTTCAGGTAAAGGGTAGGTTCCCTCATATTCGATGGGATTCTCTGTTGCGAGTACGGTGAAGATTCCCGGCAACCGGTGACCATCGCCATCAATGGTGACCTGGCGTTCTTCCATTGCTTCGAGTAAAGCGGCCTGCGTTTTCGGGGGCGTCCGGTTTATTTCATCCGCCAGCAGAATATCCGTGAAGATCGGACCACGGCGAAGATTGAAGGTAGAAGTTGCGATATTGAAGACGTTTGTGCCCGTAATGTCTGAGGGCATTAGATCAGGAGTGAACTGAATGCGGCTAAATGTCGCGTTAACGATCCGCGCGATCGTCTTGACCGTCAGCGTCTTTGCGGTGCCCGGCACGCCCTCAATCAAGGCGTGACCCTCGGCCAACATAGCGATCAGAATCTGCTCGATCGCTTCATCTTGTCCGACGATAACTTTGTGTAATTCATTTTTTATGTGAGCAACAGTTGAGGAGACGTTTTCTGCCATATCGATTCGTGTAGGTATCCTTAGAGTTGAATCTAATCATCTGTCATATGTCATTCGACGTTTTTCATTTGTCATTTTCTGAGCCAGGCACCCACTACAGCCACCCTTCGCTCTTCGCTCTTCGCTCATCGCTCTGCACTTTGCACTTTGCACTTTGCACTTTGCCGGCAATGACAAATGAGAAATGTCGAATGATATATGACCAATGATCGGTTTCTAGTCAAATGCTTTCTGCAGCTTGACGTTCCTCGCGTGCACGCATACTCAGTCCGAGAGTGCGTTCCACTTCACGCAGCCGTCTCACCAGATCAATCGCTTGACGCCAATTAATCGGCGCGCCATTTATAGTTTCTTCACACTGGCGCATCAACGTTTCCAGCTTGTGACCATCAACCGACGACTTGGAAGCGACTCGACTGGCAATCATTGAACGTGGGCTGTTGTAGTCGACGCCTGCATGCCGTGCGAGTACGCGGCGCGTTCTCGAGTAAATGTTCTCAATCGCCAGATCGAACGCACGTGAACGCTCCTGTAGTTCCGCCATTGAAGCGACAAACTCAAGACTCGATCTTCGGTCAATCTGTGCAACAGGTAAGGGCCTACCAAAGCGGCGTCCTCGTGTCCAAAGTATTAGGAGCACGACCAACACTAACTGAGCAGCGATTGGTAAAACAGGAGTTCCGGCGAAGTAGGTCGCGAGCGCATTACGCGTTATGCCGCGGCCCTGATGATACTCGTCAAACGCGATTAGGCCACCTGAGCTGGTAATTGTATTCACAGCCAGTTGCAGATTGTCCTTAAGGGCTATCCCGCCATTTGCAACGATATACGGATCACTCAAAAGAACAATACGACCTGAGCCGTGTGCGTAGTCGACGAGGAGCGCTCCCTGTTCATCAGCAATGTGGGTAACGGGCGCGGGCGAGAGTTCGTCGGCAACGTCCATCATGTCTTCTTCGTCGGAATGTTCCTCATAGCTGATGTGCTCAGAAGGCGTGATTCTGACTCGCGAAGCAAATCTCGATGGCATCACCGACTGCACATCTTTCGTAAAAGGCGTCGGTTGAACTGGTTGAAGAGCAGAGACTGTTTGCGTCATCTCTCGCGGATCAGCAGGGTCCACGGTAGACAAGGGAAACTGGAAATCCTTCAGGTTGATTAACCAATCACCAGACTTCGGCAACAAGAAAGTTGGGGGATCGCGATCGATCAAGATCAGGTGACCGCCTCGCGCGACCCAGCTCAAGATCGGATCACCCTGCTCCGGCGTGTAGGGAACCTGCAGCGGACCAATGACCACAAGGGTTTGAATGCGTTCGCCCGAACTACTGAGCAATCGCTCGGGCGCTTCTCGCCACCTGATTACTTTGTATCCCGCTTCGCTGAGAAAATCATAAAGAGCGCGAGTGCCGGTCGGTCCTGCATGATATGTTGACCGATTGGGAGCGATCTCGGAATCGAGCGGCTTCTCCTTCTTCACGTACGTGATCGTATTCAGGATCACGAGTGCTCCCAGAATTATGATGATCGTGAGGATAATTGTTAGTCGTTGACGCATCCGTGTCTAGGCTCTGGTCTGCAACGCTGTTTGATACGCATTTCTAAAGCTCTGCCAGTCGGCGAAATCGGCTTGAACAAATCCATACCAATGACGTTCGAAGCTTTCAGTTAATCCCGCCATGACTGGATATAGGCCCGGAAGGTTTCGGACGGAGCGAAGATAGTCGCGGTTTGTTTTGTGATGAGCAAGACTGATAACGTTGCGATCACCCAATTCAACCAGCAGCGCAATATACGCTTTACGTATCGCAGCGCGCACTTCTCCATCGCGAGCCAATCGTTCGGCTTCAGCGAGCAGGTCAACTGCTGAAGCTTCCGGCGCCAATCGTTCACCCAAAACTATCCGCGGTTCTGCTTTAGCCTTCGGCTTTTTCGGACGACGTCGGAGGAATCGTGGGAGCAGTAATTTTAGGACGTACAAAATAACCGCAAGAGCCAACCCGATAACCAACACCTGAGCGATCCCGCTTATCACGCTGGTGCGACGGGAGTCCGACTGAATTCTTCGACCTAGCAGTTTTGCGATCCAGCGACCGATATCGTCAAGAATGCGAGCCAGAGCACTGTTCGAACGCGCTTTAGTCGCATACTCAGGCCGGCTGAGGATTTCCCGTAGTCGCTCCTTACCAGCCATCTTTGTTGGATCTTTGGTGCCCGCTTTCTGCAACTCAGTAACACGCTCATCAAGCGCTTTTAGCTGTTCGATTATGTGAGTAAGTAACGGATACCAGTCAGAGTCTGAAGACTTCTCAAGTTCTTTCAGTTGATCGTGTAACCATGTATTGTCGACCGTACAAAGCTCTTCACCACACTCGACCATTTGCGACTCTGGCATAATCTTTCGAATCATCGTCAGAGTATCGGTGAAGCGACGCTGGAACGCGGACTCCGATTCATCCTCATCCCTCTGCGTCAATGTATCGAGAGCCGTGATTGAGCGTTTGACATTTTGCTGATACTCCGACACTGAGATTGCGCGCGCAGTTGTTGCGGAAAAAACGATCACAAGACAGAGTGACGACAGGTGAACCAAGTAAGGCGATAGACGTTCTCTCATCGTCCGATTCATCTCAGGTTAAGTACACTGCCGGAAGCGCGCGGCGGAGCTGGTGGTGGAGTCCTCACCTGGCCTGCCAAAGCCGTACCCAATGGCGACGCGACATTGATATCAGGCATTTCAGGTAACTGGCGCGAAGCCATTAGTTCTATATCGTAACCTTCGTGTCTGACCCGCTCGTCGACATACAACAAAGAGAGTCCAAGCATCCAAACCGGCATCAGCAATATAGAACTCAACGGTCCAGGAATGCTGTAAATAATCGCGTACCACGCGGGCCAGTGAGTTGAGTTGAAGGGATCGATGCCATTGATGTAACCGTACCAGGTGAGTGGCGCCCACAGAATCATCATGGCCGATTCAGTCGCAAACGTAGTAAAGAGCGTCATTGCCATTAAGCGACGAACGTTGCCGGTGGCAAGAGAAAAACTCCTACTGAAGGCTTCGATGATGCCGCGTCCCTCAACCATCATCACCTGCGGCACATAAGCGACTCGACCTACCACGAAGAAGAAAACCCAAAGCGAAACAAACGTGGCGCCGAGGATTCCCAGCACAGCGGCGACAACAGCGAGCCAAGTTGGCGCAGCCGTCGCAAGCAGGACTGCCCCGAAAACCAGGAACGCGGTAATCATATACACCGCCAGGAGCGCTGCAGTTGCGGAGATTGAGACCCAGCCGAAAACCAATATTGAAGCCCACAACAATCCCCAAAATCTCGCGCGGACAGCATCGTAAGTCGCCTTTGCGGATACGGGATCGTTGCGTAGCAGGTGCGCAACGAGATTTCGGGTTGAGCCGCCCATAACCGTAAGAGTGAACAGATAACCGCCCAGAGTTATCCCAAACCCCAGCAGCATCAGCAAGACGTAAAGCAGAACATCTGTTTCACTAGACGTCTGTAAGATTTGGCGAAATGAGATTGTGGCGAGGATCCATCCGGCAGCAGCTACAATAACCGGAGGAGCGGCGATACGAATCAAGATGAAGAGATGCCGTCGATAGAGTCGAACAGCTCGATCGATGAGGTCTCCGGCACCGAGTGGAGCTAGTGAGAGTTCAGTGGCTGCCGAATGATTCATTAAACAAAGCGCGCTAAGTGAACGATTCTGGTAGTCTTCGCGTGAGTGTGTTGAGAGTCATTCATTCGGTTCTTTCAGTTCTCGGATTTTCTCCTTTAGTTTCTGGGCGTCGGGCGCATCCGGAGCCAATTGCAAGTAGGCCTCCAATTCGGCGGCAGCTTGTTTTTTGTCTCCTCGAGACGAGTATATTATCGCCAGCAGCCTGTGCGCCTCTTTCATATCTTCGTTTCCAAGTTTAACCGAAAGTAGCAGCTCTTTTTCCGCATCGACGAACAAGCCAAGATTGGCCAACGATTGACCGAGAAAATAATGGGCCACGGCTGACTCATCATTTTTCTTCAAAGCTTTATGGAGAATTGGTACGGCCTCGCCATACCGTTTCATCATGAAGTTCGCGATGCCTCGGTTCACAAGAGCGGGAAACGCTTCGGGATCGATTTTTAGTGCGCCCTGAAATGCTTCGTCGGCGTTCTCCAATTGATTCAGTTTCAGATACTGCACGCCGAGTTCATTGAAGGCGAGCATGAAAGTCGGATACTCCTTAATCGCAAGTTTCAGTTCGGCGATGGCGCCAGTATGGTCATTCTTCCTGGATAAGTCCGCTGCATTATTGTAGTGAACCAGTGCCGGCCTGGGAACATTAACAAGGTTTGCATCCACAACGCCTGGCTTAGCCTTCGCTTCTACTTTAAACTGAAGTCGAATACTCAACATGTAAGTTTGCGGAGGAAATCCTCTGAACTGTGTCACCGAGACTGACTGGCGATAAGGCTCGAACTCCTTTTCTTTATCGATCACAATTGTGTATTCGCCGGACGGAAGGCCGCGAAATGAGAAGTTTCCGTAGTCGTCACTCATTAGCACGCGGTCACCCTTGGTCTGTGTCTGGAGACGAATGGTGATGCGCCGCTGAAGACGCTCTCCACTGGGGCCAAGAATCATGCCGTTGATCGTGTTCTGTCCTCCGAAGCCGGGATCGGTTCCTCCCGCCGAAGCAGTGATCTGCGCCGTTAGTGGAACGACAGAGCACACGGCGAATAAAACGACTGAAAGCAGTCTGGGGATCTTTCGCTCTAACATGTCGTCTACCTCAAGCGCAGCTTACGCTGGTCATTTAGTCCATTGCAATAAGAAGGGCGTTGTCGGAAGCTCCGACAACGCCCTCAAATGGATCGCACCTCGGAGGTAGATCCCGTCTATCAAGTTCGTTAGGCTAGAACCTCACTTGCCCGATAAAGTTGATGTTACGCGGGGTTCCGCGTTGTAGGGTGATTAGACCAAAGGTGGTCGAATCAAAATTCTGATTGTTCACGTTGTTGCCTGGGAACACGAAATTGGGATGGTTCAAGATGTTTATGGCCGTAACCTTGAACTCAAACCTAACTGTCTCCGTAATCGGTATCCTCTTAGTCACACTCACGTCAAAGTTAAAGTAATTCGGACCAACGAGGCCGTTCACCGGGAAATTGCCAAACGTACCTGGCGCCGGCGCCGTCATAAGGCCCGGCTTCAGTTTTGAGGTAGCAACTTTGCCGGCCGAGTTATAAGTGATGTCCAGGAGCGCAGGGTTGATGAAGAAGACACCACCCTTGTCAAAGAAGAGTCCAAGGTTCTTCTTGAATTCCTCAAAGCTTATCCCGACCAGTTGTGCCCCATTGTTAGCCGTCGCATTGTTGAACGTCGCTCGGCCTGCAGAAATGAAGAATGGCGGACTTGTCGACCACACAGCAATAGCCCCAATAGTCCAGCCACTCGCAACCCTGTTCACAAACCCGTTGGAACTATTGAAATAGGACTTACCGCTTCCAAACGGAAGTTCGTAGAGGCCGTTTGCTACGAACCGGTGCGTCTGGTCGTCGTTCGACCTGCGATAATCCAAGTTGCGATCGCGAAGGGTAAGATGGCTAACCAGATCGCTTTGGTTATTTCCCTGGGCATCGACAGCGTCACCCAACGCTTTGCTAAACGTATAGTCCGCTTGGAACTGTAGTCCATTTGAGAACCTTCGACGTACTTCGACCTCTAACGCGTTATAGTTCGACTTCGCATCGTTAGCCAAAATCCGGGCAAAGGTCGCATTTGGATTCGCGACAAAGAAGTTCGCCGGCAGTCCGACGGCTACGCTTTCTCGGTTAGTTCTGTACGCCTGATTAAACGCCAGCGTACTGGCCAGGGTGCCTATGTTGTTCTTGTTCAGATTATCGATGAAGGTCGTGCTCGCATAGCCGCTAGACCCTGCTACCGGTGTGCCGCCCGCAGTGAGCCCAAAGAACTTGTCGAAGATAGGCAGTGGTACGCAAGCAGCGCAACCCGGCGCGAAGCTCGTTCCACCGCGGGCTGCCAGGTTCTTTTGGGCGTTCAAAAACTCCTGCAGGAACCCATTTTCGAAGATGTTGACTTCGTTAATGTCAAACGCGCGCCAGGTGTTGGGGGCAAAGTTGCCCTGATATCGAATCTCGAGAGCCGTATTATGAAAGATCTCACGTTCGAATCCGAAACTATACTGGTGCACGTAAGGGCTGCGAAGGTCGGGAGTTGCCGTCCAGAGACCATTCGCAGGATTGGCCAGGAAATTTTCCCTGTCGGTAATGGGAATCTTAAACGTCGGGAAAATCAAGGGAACACCACCGTCCGATAGCGTGCCCTTTAAATTCGCGCTAGGTGGGGTAACGCCGCTGAGTGGTGAAAGAGTTGCGCTCGCGATCAAGCCAGGGTTTGTGGTTCCCGTTCCCAAAAGGTTAGTGAAGGTTGTGACACCGTCGTGCAAATAGCTGATGGAGTAACCACCGCGAATCGAGCTGGTGCCCTCATCACCAAACAAAAAGTGGAGCGGTCCCGATTTGAAGGCTGGGGACCAGGCAAGACCAATCGCCGGTGCAAAGTTGTTGAAGTCATTCTTGAAGAGACCTTTTCCGGTTTCGCCGCTGACGAAATCCAGCGTCGCAAATGGTTGTGTTTGGCCGCCGGGCGCGGCAGTAGGCTTAAAGAGATTTCCGAACCCTGATATGCCATACAGATCGTTATAACCGGGTTGGATCGCCAGTCCATTCGGAACGGTGGGAACACCCATGTAGTCCCAACGCACGCCGTAGTTCAGAGTAAAGTTACTCCTCATGCGCCATTGATCCGATGCGAAGAGCGCCAGATCCTTTTCCTGAACGAGTCTCGTCCGGGTAGAGCCGGGTACAAAACCTGACGTCGTACTCGTCACATTCAAAGTCTGGGTGGACGAGCCCAATAGACCAACAATCGCAGCATAACTTGTATTTGCGTTTGTCAGAATCGCATTAGTGGCAAAAGGCAGGTTGGCTAAAGCGAATCCGGTCCCATTAGCCGCGTTAGTTCCCAGATTGA
>DATBSH010000428.1:0-3675 GCA_036559885.1 Pyrinomonadaceae bacterium | reverse complement strand
AATGTTGAGGAACCGTTTTCAACGGTTTGCCCTCTTGCACGCGAACGGGCTGATTTTCGAGTTGATTTGGTAAACCGTTAAAACGGTTGCTGCAATTCAGTCGCGCCTTAGGACCCCAAGCTAAAGCTTGGCGAGAATGAGAAGTTGAGTTTTCACACACTCTCTGCCGATGGGGTATTTTCGCGGAACTCGAAGACAAGCTAAGGTGCCCTTCTCAAGAGTCGCAACATCTCACCATGCACATGGCCATTGCTCGCGACAACTTTCTTCGTATAAATATCCAGCGGCTCGTTTTCGTAATTAGTGACTCGTCCGCCCGCCTCTGCGATAAGAAGTGCGCCGGCCGCAGTGTCCCACGGATTTAGCCCGTCCTCCCAGAATCCATCAAACCTTCCACACGCGACAAAAGCCAGATCCAATGCGGCGGAACCATCACGTCGAACTGCCTGCGCGTTTAGCGTAAAGTTCGTGAAGTCGCGAGCAAAGTCGGGACGTTTTCGCACGTCATAAGGAAAACCTGTGCAGACGAGCGAGCTACTCAGCTCTTTTATATTGGAAACGTGAATCTTGCGCTCGTTCAAAGTTGCACCACAACCGCGTTCAGCCGCAAACATCTCGTTACGCATCGGATCGTAAACGACGCCAATCTCGAGTGCTCCCGCGTGCTCAACTGCAATCGACACACAGAAACAGGGATATCCGTGCGCGTAGTTTGTTGTGCCATCCAGCGGATCAACGATCCACTTCCAATCACTGCGCTGCGATTGGGCCTGGACGGCTTCTCCTGATTCTTCCGCGAGGATGCCGTGCAGAGGATAATGCGAGCGAATCCGATCGATGATGAGCTCTTCAGCGGCGAGGTCGGCTTCAGTAACTAAATCGATATCACCTTTGTTAGTAATCTGCGCGATGCCCAGACGTTGGAGCAGAAGATTACCTGCATCACGAGCAACTTGAGTCGCAAAGTTTAGCAACGCTAATTCTTCTTTGGAGTGCCGTCCCGACGAATCGGGACCGCCGCTTTTGATTGATTTCGAGTGGATTCGAGTGTTGGTCGCACTCCAAGACTCCTGACGGCGATCTTCAGCACCTCCTGAACCTGCCGATCCCAATAACCCCAGGAATGATCACCGGGAAGTTCCCGGTATTCATGAGGAATTTTTTTCTCGACCAGCAGGGTAGCCAGCTCACGGTTGTCGGCAAATATCAATGAATCCTCCGTGCCACAGTCGAAATATATAAATGGCAACGAAGGGATGCGATTCCCCGGCAATTGTTTAATCAGCTCGAAAACATCATTTTGCTTGCGCGTGTCGCTGCCAATAGCACCAAAGAGCTTAAGCGATTTCTTCAAGGCCTCCCATTCGATGCCCTGATCACTGACGCGCGTGATCCCAAAGGCTCCACTCATTGAACCCACAAAAGCAAAAGTGAATGGCGACTTCAAGCCAAACTTAACGGCGCCGTATCCGCCCATTGACAGGCCGGCAATCGCGCGTCCGTAGCGAGCTTCAATAGTGCGATAACGCTGCTGCACGTCGGGTATAAGTTCATTGAGAATGTAGCTCTCGTACTTTTCTGACGGCACAGTCGTACTGTCGATGTACCAACTATCATTGCCTTCCGGAGTGACCACAATTATTCGGTACTGTGCTGCATAATCGGCGACGTTTGTGCGCGAGAACCAGTCGCTGTAATGACCCGTTAACCCGTGAAGCAAGTACAGCACGGGATAGCGACTCGTTGCGGAGCTGTCGTAATCTGCGGGCAGCGAGACGCTGTAGGGGAGCGTCGCATTGATCAGCTTGCTGTGAAACTGAATAGTCTCGACACGCGGTTTCGCTGCGGCCAAACTGGAGCAGCTCACGATTAACGCGATGACAAAAGTGACTGTCTTGATTGTTCTGTTGAGCCTGTCCGTCATTCCAAGAACATTAGCCGTAGATAAACGCAGATAACACAGATCAGGAAACAAAATTTGCTTCGCGATCTCTTCTATTCAGACTGTGTCATCCGCGTCAATCTGCGGCCAACTAGTCTCCTAGCATCGGTATCTTGATCTCTTTTTGGCGTGCGGTCTTTTCAGCTTCCGCATAACCTGCATCGACGTGCCTCGCGACTCCCAGCCCCGGATCATTTGTGAGCACGCGATTCAATCGTTCGCCCGCGTCCTCGGTTCCATCAGCCACGGTCACCTGGCCCGCATGCAACGAATAACCGATCCCGACCCCGCCGCCATGATGAAACGAAACCCAGCTCGCGCCGCTTGCGGTATTGAGTAAAGCGTTGAGCACGGGCCAATCGCCAACCGCATCTGATCCATCTTTCATCGCTTCCGTTTCTCTGAATGGCGAAGCGACAGATCCTGTATCGAGATGATCGCGACCAATAGCGATGGGCGCTGCAAGTTCTCCGCGCTTTACGAGGTCATTGATTGCTTCACCCATCTCTGCGCGTTCGCCATATCCGAGCCAGCAGATGCGGGCCGGCAATCCCTGGAACTGAACCCGATCGCGCGCCAGACGCAGCCAACGGTTGAGGGTGCGATCATCGGGAAACAGTTCCAAAGCGAGATCGTCTGTCTTGCGAATATCATTCGCGTCCCCTGAAAGCGCTACCCAGCGAAACGGTCCCTTTCCTTCGCAGAAAAGCGGACGGATGTATTCGGAAACAAAGCCTGGGATTTCGAAGGCGTTTTTACATCCACCGTCAAAGGCTTGCTTGCGGATGTTGTTACCGTAATCGAAAACAACCGCGCCGGCATGTTTTAGATCGAGCATCGCTTCAACGTGGCGAGCCATCGAAGCCATCGATCGTTCAATATACGAATTTGCATTATTCGCACGCAGGTCGGAGGCCTCGTCAAGCGTCAATCCTTCCGGCACGTACCCGTTAAGTGGATCGTGTGCACTTGTTTGATCTGTAACTACGTCGACAGCAACCCCACGCCGTACGATTTCCGGCAAGACTTCGGCGCAGTTGCCTACAAGTCCAATTGAGATTGCACGCTTTTGTTCGCGGGCATCCTCGCAAACGTCGAGAGCTTCATCCAACGTCATCGCTAAACGGTCGCAGTAACCGGTCTGAACACGTCGTTGGATACGTTCGGGATCGACGTCGACTCCCAGAAACACAGCGCCGTTCAAAGTAGCCGCTAATGGTTGGGCACCACCCATTCCGCCCATACCGCCGGAAACGACCAACTTGCCTGAAAGATTACCGCCGAAATGTTTGTCCGCCAGCGCGGCAAAGGTCTCGAATGTGCCCTGAACGATGCCCTGCGTGCCAATGTAGATCCAGCTTCCCGCGGTCATCTGGCCGTACATCATCAAACCACGACGTTCAAGTTCGTGAAAATGATCCCAGTTGGCCCATGCACCAACAAGATTCGAGTTTGCAATCAACACGCGCGGCGCGTACTCGTGGGTGCGAAACACGCCAACAGGTTTTCCCGACTGGACCAGGAGAGTTTCGTCATTACCAAGTCTCTTCAACTCACGAACAATCGCGTCGAAGCAGTTCCAATTTCGCGCAGCCTTTCCCGCACCACCATACACAATCAATTGATCCGGCTTCTCTGCGACAGCTGGATCCAGATTGTTCATCAAACATCGTAACGCCGCCTCCTGCTGCCAACCTTTGCAGTTTAGCTGCGAACCTCTTGGAGCGTGGATT
>DATBSH010000427.1:0-6906 GCA_036559885.1 Pyrinomonadaceae bacterium | reverse complement strand
TCTGCCTGAACAACGGTCATTCGCGGTAAGTTATTAATCAGACCGTGCGACAGCAATTCGCGAAAGCCTTTGCCAAGTGCGGAGCTGTTCCCAAGATTTCCTCCGGGGACGAATAGATGGTCTGGTACTTTCCACTGCAGTTGTTCAGCAAGTTCGGCGGCCACCGTTTTCTGCCCTTCGATACGAAAAGGATTGATGGAGTTGACCAGATAAATTGTTTCTTCATCCGACAGCTCGAGCATCAGCTGCATGCAGGCATCAAAGTTTCCTTCAACCTCAAGCACCCGGGCGCCGTAGTCGAGAGCCTGCGCGAGTTTTGCCAAACTTACCTGGCCTGCGGGAACCAGAATCGCGCATGGCATGTTTGCACGTGCAGCGTAGGCGGCCAGACTCGCGGCTGTATTGCCTGTGCTTGCGCAAACTGCCAGCGTTGAGCGAAGCGATTTGGCTTGCGTCATCGCTACAGTCATTCCCGTGTCCTTGAATGAGCCAGTCGGGTTCATACCTTGATGTTTCAGCTGAAGCGAGTCGAGACCACAGTACTCTGCAGTTCGCGGTGCATCGTAAAGTGGAGTATTACCCTCCTTCAGAGTCACAACATCTACCTCAGCATTGAACGGCAATAGCTCCCTAAACCTCCAGACACCGCTGAGATCGCGAGCATGTGCCGAAGATAAGCGCGACAGCCATTGTTTGCGGATTGACGCTGGGTCACTTATGAGAATCGCCAGCTGCTCAATATCGAGCAGGCCACCGCAACGCGAACAAACGTACCGGCGATCGTTTAAGCCGAACGTGGTGCGACAATTCGGTTCTATGCATCGCTGGGTGAAGCTGTTATTTGAAGGCTCAATTAGCTCGTCGGTCATCTCGTTAGATCTCGTTGTAGACAATAACTTAATAGGTCCTATAGGTCGAATAGGTCCTATTAACGCCTGACCCAAAAAACGTTGACTTTTGCAACGCACTTCACTTAATAAGGCTGTTGTGGATTTTGACTAAAGGAGATGTCCTCTCATGAGACGCTCAATGCTTCAGCTCTTCCTGTTTGTCGTGATCATGATTAGCGCCCCCGCAGTTTACTGCCAGGATACGAATGCGAATCGCGAACGAACACGCGATCGTCTCAATGCTTTGCTGCAGCGGGAAGGGCCAAACATTAAGGTGTCGTTTCGTCAAAGCGATAAGAATCCCTGGAACTTTATTGGGGTGCTTCGAGATGGGCTAAAGAACGCCGAAAGCATGGAGATCGTGATCATGGTCAGCTCGAAAGAAACGATCGGCTTCCGCGTTTTCCCTCATTACAAAGGTGGCTACATTAATATCGATAAGGTTCGTAACACCCCACAACTCTTACGGCAGCTAGTGCAGTTTAACGAAAAGACATTTCTATACTGGGGCGCCGACGATACGGGCGACGTCTTTACCGGCTACACGTTTACGCTCGAGTCAGGCTTCCCAGATGAAGCAATCAAGATCGTGCTTCAGAGTATTAAGAACTCGGATCAATTTGTGGGAGAGCTGCGACCGGCTATTGACGGCTCAACCGGGCCGTAGGCCCGTCTGAAATCTTTTCGGCCCGAACTCTGAAATCTGGGATCTGAAATCTGGGATCTGAGATCTTAGATCGTAGTATTTGATGGAGAGGGTGGGCAGCGCTGCAGCAGAACCACAGAAGAAAACTCAGAAGATTTCAGATTTGAGATCTCAGATCTCAGAACAGGTAAAGCAAAAACAAGCGGAAAACCAAAGACAAAAACCAGGGAAAAAGACCAAGGCAAAAAACTAAACGCAAAACAGAAAGGGCATCGCAAACCGCGATGCCCTTTCGTCGTTATCGGCAGGAAATCAAGTCGTGGAGGGAAATCTCCTACCTCTTTGAAAAAGTTAGAAGCTGAAGCGAATCTGCGCGTCGATCCGACGATTGTATGCGGCAGGTGCTCCGAAGCCTCCAAAACCGCCAATCGTAGAAGTCGACTGGCCAAACAATCGTGAACTGAGATTGCCGACTGGATTGGCCAGATTTGTGTGGTTCAGAATGTTGTTGAAGTTCAGCGAGAACGTCAGACTGTAACGTCCACCGGCATTACCGCCGCCACCGAAGCCGCCGCCACCGGGACCACCGAAGCCTCCGCGACCACCACCGCCGCCACCTGGACCAGCGCCGCCAGGGCCACCGCCACCGGGACGGCCAGCGCCTGCCATGCCGCCGCCCATCATTGCGCCGCGCTGACGATCATTACTTTGTCCTTGGCCATCGCGGTTTTGCTGATTGGCGCTGGTTGAGCCGCCTTCGTGGCCGAACGTCCATGTTTTGCTCACGCGCATGTTAACAGTGACTGAGCCCGGTCCCTCGCTAAAGTTGCGGGGGATGAGAGGCTCTCCCACTGCTGGGAAAAGATTGAAATTCCCAAACGCGGTACAGCGAATACCAATGGTTAGGCAATCGACGCCCGCAGGAGCAAATGAAGGCCGCTCGGTAAACCGTGTGTCGCCGTTTAGATCTCGACCGAGCGTGATATTGAATGGCCGCCCTGATTGCAAAATTATGAAAGGATTCAGACTAAATCCCCACGGCGCACGGATTGTTCCGTTGAGGAAGAATCGGTGTCTAACGTCGCCGCTAGCACGTCCATATTCACCGCTGAGATCGTAGGGATTTGCGGGATAACTACCGGTCCCATCCGCATCACTATTCGCTTTGGCTAAAACGTAGTAGCCGCTTAACGAAAAGTTTCTGTGGAAGCGACTGTTCAAATTTACGATGAACTGATTCTGATTGAATCGGCCGCTCGATTCATATTCGAAGATGTTGTTGTTAACACCGAGTGGACGAACTCCACTGTTCGGCAGTCCAGTAAAGGTGCCTGGCAGAGGAGCGTTAATTGGTCGCGTTCTCAAAACGTGAAGTGTGCGCACGTTGATGTAACTCGTAGCGACCGTTATGTTGTGTGGCAGTTGCCGCTCGACGCTGATTACTGACTGAAGCGTGTACGGTGCCTGGAGATCAGGATCCAGCCTGAAGATCGAGACCGGAACCTTGAATGCTTCAAGCGTAGAGATCGACGGTATGATTGGGAAGAAGTTCGGAGTACTGACGATGAACTGCTGTTGATTCACACCGTTCAATCGATTTGCTTGGAGCGTCAGGTTTTCTCCAACGCGATCGTAGAACACCCCAAAACCACCGCGCAGAACCGTTTTCGACTGTTGTCCTCCACTGGGTGACCAGGCGAAGCCGATACGTGGCGCGAAATTCAAATGGCTGTCGATGTTAGTCTGCGTTTCGTAGCGGAGTCCCAGATTTAATGTGAGATTGGGACGGAATTTCCAGTCGTCCTGAAAGAACCCGCCAAAATCGAATTGGCTAACTGTCGTTTCCGGATTGCCGGCTGAAATAGAAAACTGACTGGCGCTCTGCGTTAGACCAAGAACGGTTGTTCTGTACAACCCAATGCTGGTGAACGTGTAAGTTCCACCGAAATTCTGAGGGGAAATGTCGGTAATACCGATGTGGCGCAAACGTCCCCCGAACTTAAGAGAATGAGTGCGCATCGCCAAGGATGTATTGTTCGTTAGTTCCCACTCTTTTTGTGTGTTTGAAGCTTGGCCCACCTGAGAACCACCACCTGTGAACGAATCAAGTACGGTGATGGTTGGAGTACTGTTGTCACCATCGGATCGACTTACGTTGTGTTCAAACTGGAATCTGGTCTCGTTGACAATGGTCTTATTGATGATCGCCGTCTCAGTTACCTGAAAGTTATGCTCGGTATTAGAGTTGTCGTACGCAAGCTCTGGTAAGTTAAATCCACCTACACCCTGAACTCGCATGTTGTGAGAGTAGCTGTAACGAGCGACGAGCGTGTTGTTCTTATTGATTTGATAATCAACGCGTGGACTAAAGGAAGTTCGTCTGCTGGGGATCGGCACGGTACTGTTGAAGCCGACAATGTTGTTGTTTTCATCCAGAACGGTGGCAACGATCACAGCGTCGTCATCAACGTCGCGCTTGTCAAAATCGATGAAGAATGAAGCCTTGTGTTTTGATATCGGCCCACCGAAATTTCCGCTGTACTGTCTTGACTGATGTGGAGGCCGATTCGGGGCGAAAGGGTTCCGGGAATTCAGGGCGTCATCGTTAAAGTTGAAGGCTGCCTGGCCACGATATCGATCCGAGCCAGGACGAGTCAGGATCTCAATACGACCGAAACCAAGTCGATCGTATTCTGCAGAAAATGGATTTGAGTTAACGCGAATCTCACGAATGGACGCACGCGGCGGCAATCGACCACCAGTAAAACCGTCAACAAAGATCTGGCCGCCGTTTGGTCCTGCTGATGGCCCAGCCAGAGCTTGCAACGCGGCCGCAAGATCATCAGGATCGTCCGGTAACGAATCGAGGTCATCACCTTTCAGCACGATCGCACCGGCGTTGTTTTCAGGTTCAGTGCTAAGTGAATTGCTGTCCGCTGCGACAGTTACTTTTTGTTCTTCGATCGTAACCTTTAAGATAATATCGAGCTGTTGGAGTTTCGCAGAGACAACTTCGACTTCGGTGTTCTCATATAGGCTAAAGCCCGAAGCTAAGGAATGGATTGTATATTTGCCAGGAGCCAGACCATTGATGGTGTATGAGCCTCCGTCATTTGTTACGACAGTTTTCTGAACGCCTTCAGCACTAATCGCAGTCACACTTGCGCCGACAATTGCACCGCCAAGCTCATCCAGCACTTGTCCCTTGATGCCGCCGGAGCGTTGTTGCCCCGCCACCGAGGTCGCGCACAGAGCGAGGACCAGCAATATTCTCTTCATTCGAAGCTCCTTTGACGTGGGTCGCTAGTGGCGTGACAGACTGCTTTACCCGCCTAGCAGATAAGACACGATTGTAACGAAACGAGTCGTAAAGAGTCTGTCAACGGTTTGTAAAGTTTTGTAAGTTTGGCGCTGAGTGGGGTTGACACTTCTTTACGCATAAAAACGCGCATTTCCTGTAGCATGGGCATTTGCCGGACACTTGCCCTTTTATAGAAATATGCATTTGAATTACCTCGAACAAACGATGGAACGCGTTTTGGTCATCGATGACGACGTCGGCCTTTGCGAGTTAGTCGGCGAGTACCTTCAGCCCGAAGGCTACACGGTAGAAGCTATTCATAACGGAGAGCGTGGAATCGATCGCGCGCTTTCGAACGAGCACGACCTGGTGGTCCTTGACGTAATGTTGCCGGGGACAAACGGGTTCGATGTGCTGCGGCGTATACGAGCTCGTTCGCGCATCCCCGTGTTAATGCTAACTGCTCGCGGCGACGACGTTGATCGGATTGTTGGTCTGGAGATAGGAGCCGACGATTATCTCGCGAAGCCATTCAATCCGCGCGAATTGGTTGCACGCATTCGAGCTGTGTTGAGAAGAACTCAGCCGGCAGAATCGGCTCCTGGTCAACGTGAGGTGTTGCAGGTCGGCGACATCGAAATGGACAGTAATACGCGCAACGTACGACGCGGTGGTGAAGTGGTTGAACTAACCGGTGTAGAGTATGACCTACTTGAGATTCTTCTTCGCAATGCCGGTCAGATTGTGAAACGCGAAGACTTGGTAAAAGAGGTGTTAGGTCGTGAGCTGTCTCCGTTCGATCGCAGCATCGACATGCACGTAAGCAATCTTCGTAAGAAACTGGGTCACCAGTTCAATAGGCTTGAGCGCATCAAGACGATTCGCGGCGTCGGGTACATCTACGGTGCGCCCTCGGACAAATCAGAATGAATCTTCCAATCCGCAGCCTGTTCGTAAAGATCTTCCTGTGGTTCTGGTTAGCGATGATCATCGCTAACGTCGGACTGTTCGCCGCAGTGGCAATCACGCGCCCTACGCCCACCGGCCGCTCCTGGCGTGATCTAGCCAACGTCACACCAAATGCGCAGAGAGCTGGTGAGATCTACGATTCGGAAGGCTCGGCCGCATTGGCAGAATTTCTCCAGGAGCGAGACAGACGAGCTGGAATAAATGTCGTCTTCTACGATGTCAACGGCAATGAGCTGTCAGGGCGAGTTCCTCCTCCCGACGCCACTGAACTCGTCGCTAAAGCAGCCCAGGCTGACGATATTGAGTTCAATTTCGCTGGGCCTAATACTCTCGTGGCAAAGCCAATCGTAACGGCGAAGGGCAACAAGTATTTTTATGTCGCCAACATCCCGCGCACTCCTTTTCAAATCAGTCTGGAAACCCAGGCGCTGCGCTTACTCATCGTGTTATTGATTGGCGGTGTGTTCTGTTATGGTCTCGCGAAGTATCTCACCACGCCACTGAAGAAACTTCGTCTGACAACTAACGAGCTGGCGGAAGGCAATCTTGGGGCTCGCGTCGCGACAAAACTAGCAAACCGCCGCGATGAGATCGGTCAGCTCGGATGCGATTTTAATGGAATGGCCGAGCGTTTAGAGTCGATGGTGCGCGCTCAGCAGCGTTTGCTGGGCGACATCTCGCACGAATTGCGTTCGCCATTGGCCCGACTTGGCGTCGCCCTTGGCCTTGCGCAACAACGCTCAGGGTCTGAAATCAAGGGCGCTCTCGATCGTATCGAACGTGAGTCAGACAATTTGAACGAGATGATCAGCCAGCTCCTGACGCTGACGCGACTTGAGAGTGGTACGGACGGCAGAAAAAAATCCGACGTGGATCTTGCGGCGCTGGTCCGCGAGGTCGCCGAAGACGCAGACTTCGAGGCGCGTAGCACGAATCGAAGTGTGCAGGTTACGACCATCGACAGCTGTTCGATCAGCGGCGTTGAGGAGTTGTTGCGCAGTGCGGTCGAAAATGTGGTTCGCAATGCTGTGAAGTACACACCGGAGGGAACCGCAGTGGAGGTTTCGCTTATCAGGCAAAATGGATCCGCTGATAACTTC
>DATBSH010000426.1:0-4986 GCA_036559885.1 Pyrinomonadaceae bacterium | reverse complement strand
ATCCAATTAACATAACGCCAAGATTGAAACTGATCACAATACTCGAGCTTAGGTTCCACAATTCAAGGTTAGAAAAATTGCAGGTTGGGAAGGGTGGCTTGCCCC
Organism: Pyrinomonadaceae bacterium; assembly: GCA_036559885.1. GTDB lineage: Bacteria > Acidobacteriota > Blastocatellia > Pyrinomonadales > Pyrinomonadaceae > PSRF01. The sequence continues at coordinate 4,881 of DATBSH010000426.1, read as the reverse complement.
CGCTCCACTCCCGCAGTCATTCAACGTTGAATCAATTGGGAAGTTGAGCGGGGGCAAGCCAACCTTCCCAACCTGCAATTTTGCCATCTTCAATTGTGGGTCCGAGGCTTAATGATAATGTGACTTAAGCAGGGTTAAATGCCTTTACCACGGGATCGATTATTATTTAAGCTCCACACATGAAATCCTCACAATCGAAAACCTCAATTACAAATCCAGATCATCTCCGTCTAGGCAAACTCGGTGAAGCATATGCCGCTGCGTACCTGGACCAACTTGGCTATCGTCTTGTGGCGGCAAATTTTACGATTCCAGTCGGTCGAACTTTGCGCGGCGCAATCATTAACTCGGAAATCGATCTAATCGCCTACGATGGACCAACTCTCTGTTTTATCGAAGTGAAGACCCGGACATCGGATTGGTTCGCACCGCCTCAGGTGAATGTGGACCGCCGTAAACAGCGGCAGATTGCACGCGCTGCTCATGCTTACAGACGAATGCTGCAATTGGAAGGCGAACCGCATCGCTATGATGTGGTAACGGTGTTACTAGGCGACGGGTCGAGTCAATCGCAATCTCCGCAGGTAGATCTACTGAAGAACTATTGGCGGGAGGACCAATTCAAGAAAAGCCATAGATACTTAGGTTTTTACGACTAAGAACAGAAATCATTGGTCAATTGTCATTGGACATTTGTCATTCGCGGATTCCATTTATCATTTTTTCTTGACCGTACCTCTAACTCAGACATTCTGGACCGTATCCAGGTCCAAATGATAAATGACAAATGTCCAATGATAATTGACCAATGATTGGATTCCTGCTCCTGCCTGCTGCTCCTGCTCCTAGGCTAGTTCTGCGTTGCTCTTGATGTCGCGCGTGGCGGCGCGTTCTTCACGTACTTATCAAACCAGCTCAGCATCTCGTAGAGCACGTGCTCAATACTCTCTCGACCGGCGTATCCATGCGCCTCGAAGGGCAACATCACCAGCCTGACAGTTGCGCCCTGACCTTTCAGCGCCTGGTACATTCGCTCTGACTGGATTGGGAACGTACCTGTGTTATCGTCAGCTTCACCATGAATCATCAAAAGAGGCTCGTTGATCTTTGGTGCATTCATGAATGGTGAAACCTTAATGTACATCTCCGGCGCTTCCCACAACGTTCGCCGTTCGCTTTGAAAACCAAACGGCGTCAACGTGCGGTTGTATGCACCACTACGTGCGATGCCGGCACGGAATAGATCTGAATGCGCAAGAAGATTCGCAGTCATGAATGCTCCATAACTGTGACCTCCCACTCCCACACGTTCAGGATCGGTCACGCCCATCTCGGTCGCTTTATCAATGGCGGCTTTCGCACTCATGACAATCTGCTCGACGTAAGTGTTGTTGACAGTTTCGGGATCACCCACGACAGGCATAGTCGCATTGTCGAGAATTGCGTAGCCTTCGAGCAAGAAGAAGAGATGCGATGGGCCGGCAATCTGTGTCATGCGCTGTGTCGAACCTGTGATTTGGCCTGCTGTTCCAGCGTCATTGAACTCCAGTGGATAGGCCCACACGACTGTTGGCAATCGAGTTCCTTCTTTGTAGTTTGGCGGCAAATATAGGGTGAAAGAGCATTGCACTCCATCAGCACGTTTATACGTAACTAGCTGTTTTTTGATCCCTCGCAATTGCGGTGTTGTGTCCGGAAACTCAGTAAGCGGTCGCGATGCTACAGACGCAGCCGTCGACTTAACAAAGTAATTGGGCGGTTCTGTCGGACTTTCGCGTCGAGTGATGAACTGCGCAGCGTCGTCGGTTAAAAACGCTACGACAGTTTCGTACGCCGTTGCCTCACTACGGAACAACCGTTCGGCCTTGAGGGTTTTCAGGTTGAAGCTGTCGAGGAAGGGACGGTCGCCTTCGGGTGAAGCACCTGTTCCGATCAGATAAATAAAGTCGCCGTGTTGCCACATTACCCGATGCCCAGTATTCGTTAATCGGGGCACGGGCGTGCCAGGATCTTTGTATCGATCCTGCTGATTTCGGCTCCAAACTAGCTTCGGGGGGTCGTTGGGCTTATCCGCATTCAGCATGAACGTTCTCAGCCAACGCCGATCTCGTTCGTAATCGTTTACAAACAGCAGTCCGTCGCGCTCGCCCCAAAGCATTCCCGCAAACCTGTGTTGCGTTTTGGTCAGTTCGATCGGCTGACCGCTGAACGGACCTCTCAGCATCAAGAGGTGGTCACGAAAATCAACTTTCTTTTTCGGATTACCATCATCCAGCGCTTGCACCCAAACGAGCGTTGCAGGCTCAGTCGGACGCCACATATAGGCGCGTGGCCCGGTGATTACACCGTCAATCGGCACCTGATCGGCGAGAGGCAGGCTGGCAAGTTTGTGCACTACTTTTCCTTTGTTGTCCCACACTTCGACATTGCGCGGAAAGGCAGGTGCCGGAAACAAGTAGGAGAATGGTCGATGAACAACCCCAACCAATAGATGTTGACCATCCGGTGAAGGATCTGCCGATTGGAAGATTGCTGGTTTACCGACAAGAGTGGTTTTTCCGCTCGCCGCGTCGACGAAAGCAAGTTGCGATGTTGCGTAATACTCGAACAAGTCTTCATCATGCGGTGTCTTCAGCAAATCTTCATAAGTTCTGACAGGACCTGGTCGGCCTAAACTCTCCTGTGTGTTCGGTTCACGTGGGATTAGCGGCGCAGCAGGCGGAGCAGCGCGGCCCGTCGGAATCAGTTGCACTATCAAGGTCTTCGAATCGGGCATCCAATCAAGCGGATCTCCGTAGACCGAGTTGACTGTTATGCCTTTCAAGTTGTGCACCTTTCCTGTCGCGGTTTCGCCCACCCAAAGCTCGACGCGAGTAGGTGTCGTGTTTAAGAACGCGAACATCCGTCCGTCTTGGCTCCATTGAACACCGCTGATTTTTGTTCCCGCCGGCAATTCGATTTTGGTTTCGCTGCCATCGCTGATCTTCTTGAGCGACATGGCCACGGAGTACTGAAGGCGATGTGGAGAGTTTGACGCGGGATTAATGCGCTCGCCTGCGAGCCGCAGCATCGGTTGCGCGAGATCGGCAAGTGGCGGATTCCGTATACCCGTGAGTAGCAACATGTGTTCACGGGTTGGACTGATAACAGCGGCGGGTGTTGCCGGCGCGTTCAGGATGTCGAGCACTTCTTTGGGCGGCTTCTTGTAACCTGCCTGGCCGAAGCTGCTAATAGCAAATAGACACAGAACAACAGTTACGCTCAGCTGAGATCTGAACTGGATTCTCATGATGCAGTCCTCCGCATTTCAATTGGGTGAATAGGAAGGTGCGTTCGAAATTCCGACGCGCGCGGAGATTATTGAAGGTTGAACGATGCTTGTCAACGTTGGGGAAAACTGATGTCCGATACGCTTTAGCTTGTCGTCGTCTCGCGCAACACTCAAGCTTAAAAGAATGGGTCAAGCAAATGTCCGATATGCTTCAGCTTGTCGTTGTGATGCGTCAGATTCAACTCTTTCAGGAATCAGGGAATCAGTCAACCAAATGTCCGATACGCTTTAGCTTGTCGTTGTGATGCGCTAGATTCAACTTCTTTCAGGAATCTCTAACTGTCACCGCGTCGCGTTTCCTGAAAGAAGTCACATGTAACGCATCACAACGATAAGCTAAAGAGCCTCTGCAAAAATCAAGACAATGCCACGCCCTTGCGGCGGTACTTCACGTTTGCAGCTACAAACAGCCGTGAACCGATTGTTGGGATGCCACGCGCTTGCCGTGTGGAGTCTCACGGTTGTGACTGGTGATGAGCAGATTCTAGATAAGACGTGAGCCTCCACGCGGCAAGCACGTGGCATCCTTAGCTCGTCAGTTCCATTTGTGTAGCTACAAACGTGAAGCACCACGCCGCAAGGGCGTGGCATTGTCTTGGTTTAGCACGTCACGACAAGCTAAAGCGTATCGGACATCAGAATCTGCGTAATCTGTGGATGGCTTTCCCGCTGTTTTATTTTCGCGTGAAGAGTTGACGAGCTACGGTCACGCGGTTAGTATGCGGCGCATAGACCTAACCGTTGCGTGTCGGTACCGGCATGTGACATCGGGTCAAAAACAACGGTGCAATGTTATTGGGCTGATCCCCTCTCGCATTGCACCGTTTGTTTGTTTTTGCTCCACCTCATACACTGCAACGACGTTTCTCATGTTAACCAAATGCTCCCAGTCTTCAACCCGTTTGTTGCGTCTCGAATCTACGATCGCGAGGCTAGAGCGAAGATCGGCGCAGCTCGAAAAGATAAACAGGCAATACTGGCGGGCGCGGCGCGTTCTTTTCGTTGCCGGGACGCTGGTAACTCTAATCGCGTTGGAAATTGCGGGACTGAGAATAGGTGTGCTCGCAGCGGCTCTGTTTGTATTTCTCTTCACGGTAGTTGCTGCCTTTCACAACAAGGTTCGTGACGGCATGACGAGAAACAGTCTGATGTTAGCGATTAAACAGGTGCAAGTTGCTCGTATCGATCTTGATTGGGAGCACTTAGCGCCCGCGGATCATTTGCCTTCCAATCCCGACCATCCTTTTGAAACTGATATTGACTTAACTGGAGACAGATCGCTCCATCGCCTTCTCGACACGGCAGCAACTACGGAAGGAAGTCGTAGGCTGAGGTCCTGGTTAATGAATAACTCTCCCGAGGCAGCGATCATCGCTGAAAGACAATTGCTTGTTCGGGAACTCGAGCGTTTGTGCGGTTTCCGCGACAAATTGCATCTGTACGCGACGCTGGTAAGCAGCCAGGTAACCGCTCAACAGCTGGGACCAGAAAGAGTTTATAAAAAGGACAGATGGGATTCACATACGCTTGTGAGTTGGGTGGAACATGTA
>DATBSH010000425.1:0-7114 GCA_036559885.1 Pyrinomonadaceae bacterium | reverse complement strand
CCGCGTCCTCGCGGTCCCCGCGTCCCCGCGTCCCCGCATCCCCGCGTCCCCGCATCACCGCGTCCCCGCGTCCCCGCATCCTCGCGGTCCCCGCGTCCCCGCGTCCCCGTCCCCCGTCAGTTCTTCAGTTCCACGAGTTCGAAGCGAATGGTTGTCGGGCCGATGTTCTCGGCCCAATGCGTTACGGGATCGCGATAGACGACATCACCTGTCTTGAATTCGATTTCATTCGTAGTCCCGTCGACCCCATGATTGCGGACCTTTCCGCCTGCGATTACGTAGATGACATATGCCGGATGTGAATGCAGCTTCTCCTTGTCACCCGGTTTAAGAGTCGCCTCGAGAACGCGTACACGCGAGTTTTCAAGTTTCAGTATGATTGTCTTTGAGTTCACCACGAGTGGATCTTGCTCGCTGATAGCGCGAGTGTCACCGCGCACAAAACCTGCAAAGACCAGAAGACACACAAAGATGCAAAGTCGCTTCATAGTAATCTCCAAAGTGAAGTTATCAACAGATTACGAGGCACAAATTAACAGGGACGCTGAGTATATCCACTCAACGCCCCATTTCTAAAGCCCGTTTCTGCTGAATCGGCGGATGATTACGATGACTGCTTCTTGATATATCGCTGGAGGATGAGTTTCACGTAGTTGCGTGTTTCACTGTACGGTGGAATCGTGTAGCCGTATTTCATCACAGCACCTTCTCCCGCGTTGTAGCCTGCTAATGCTAGATCGACTCTACCGTTGAACATCTTCAGAAGATCTTTGAGATATCGGGTGCCGCCCATGATGCTCTGCGCCACATCGTAAGGATTCGTAACTCCATATCGGGCTGCAGTGCCAGGCATGAGCTGCATCAACCCCATCGCGCCTTTGTAACTTGTCGCATTCGCGCTGAACTTCGACTCCTGCGACATGAGGCAAAAGATTAAGTAAGGATCGACGCCATGCTGAGCAGCGTAATAACGAATCAGAGTGTCAATTCTGCTGTTTCCTGTCGACCAGTTGGTATTTGACGCAACCAAGTCTGAGGTGAGGCCTGCAGGAATCACCGGAGCCGGCTGATTTGCCGCTGCGATCTGTTTATTAATATCGTCAACCTTGGTCCGTGCATCAGCCAGGCCTTTTTCACCATTCTCAAGTTCAACGCGCGAGATGAGCCCGTCATTGTAGAGAACCTTAGATTGCTCCTGCCGTTTCTCCAGCTTCTGAACTTCGCTTTGCCTGAGAGTTAAGAGCTGATTAAGACTTGTTTTAAGGTCGGCTTTCGAATCGGCGGTCGCAACAGCATTGTCGGCAGCCGTAGTAGTCTGGGCTTCCACCGGCGCGGCCAAAAGTAAGAAAACCAGTGAAATTCCGAGCGCTAGCGCGGGGGGCAAAAAACGCACAAAAATATTCCTCAACCTGGGCAGATAATCGGTCATATCGATATAGACACCTAAAATCGGCGGCCGGTTACGATGTTGATAGCCCTATTACAGTTGGCCGCAGTCCGTTAATTTACACGCTGTTTGTTCTATTTCTTGTCTTCGTACGGGCTTCAATCCACAAAGAGAGCGTTCTACGAATTCCGAAAACCGCTGGTTTCATTTAGTTTTTAGAACAACTGGTTCTGTTGTGAGGTCGAAGGGAGTATAGTGCTCGGCCACGAAGCCCACGACAATTGTTTTTGCATTCCGAAGCGCCGTCGCTTCTGATTTACCTGCAAAGGAGAAGTCTATGCCTACGATCAAAACTAAGGACGGAACACAGATTTATTACAAAGATTGGGGCGAAGGACAGCCAGTGGTTTTCAGTCATGGTTGGCCACTTTCCGCCGATGCTTTTGAAGACCAGATGTTTTTTTTGACTTCGCGCGGTTTTCGCTGTATCGCCCACGACCGTCGCGGCCACGGACGCTCGAGTCAACCCTGGACTGGCAATGATTTGGACACTTATGCCGACGACCTCGCTGAACTCACGGAACAGTTGAACATCAAAGACGCAATTCACATCGGCCATTCGACCGGCGGTGGCGAGGTCACTCGCTACATTGGCCGACACGGGACGAAGCGAGTAGCGAAGGCGGTGCTTATCGGCGCGATTCCACCACTGATGCTCAAAACCGATGCGAATCCTGGCGGATTACCGATTGAAGTCTTCGATCAGCTTCGAGCGAGCGTTCTGACTGATCGCGCGCAGTTCTTCAAGGATCTTTCCCTGCCTTTTTACGGTTTTAATCGACCAAACGCGAAGGTCTCCGAAGGCTTGCGCGAGTCGTTCTGGCTTCAAGGAATGATGTGTGGGCTACCGGGCGCTTACTTCTGCATTAAGGCTTTTTCCGAAACCGACCTGACTGAGGATCTAAGGAAAATCGACGTGCCGACTCTGATCCTGCATGGTGATGACGATCAGATTGTGCCTATTGCAGACTCGGCAATGCTCTCATCCAAAATCGTGAAGGCCGCCACATTGAAAGTTTATCCCGGTGCACCCCACGGAATGTGTTCAACGCATAAGGATCAAATAAACGCAGACTTGCTCGCTTTCATAAAAGGTGAGAAATCCGCTGCCGCTTAAATCCAATTAATTAGTTCTAATAAGGAGAGACGAATCATGGAGAACATCACGGTTATTCTCGTCCACGGCGCGTTTGCTGACGGTTCATCGTGGGGAGATGTAATTCCACTTCTTGAAAAGGCTGGTTACGAGGTTATTGCAGTACAGAACCCGCTGACCTCCTTCGCGGACGACGTCGCGACTACTCGGCGCGTCGTCGACGCCCAGCGCAATCCTGTCGTCCTTGTGGGCCATTCGTACGGCGGCGCTGTGATTACCAAGGCCGCAGTAGGTGCTCCAAACATCAAGGCATTGGTTTATGTCGCGGCATTCGCGCCTGAGGCGGGCGAGAATCTGCAAAATCTACTTGAAAAATATCCCTCTAAGATTGGCGCTGCACTTGTGCCTGACGCGGCAGGGTTTTTATATATCGACAGAACGAAATTCAAGGAAGCTTTCGCCGCGGACGTTTCCGATCGCGACCTCAGTGTTATGTCGGCTGCTCAAAAACCGATTAAATCGGAGATTTTCGGGGAGGTATATAAAGAGTCGGCATGGAAAGATATTGCTAGCTGGTATCTGATCGCTAATGAAGATCAAGCCATCAATCCTGCTCTGCAGCGCGTTTTTGCACAACGAATGGGAGCAAGCACCCGCGAAGTGAAATCGAGTCACGTTCCGTTCGCATCAAATCCGTCTGCAGTCGCAGCTATTATTGAAGAAGCAGCAGAAGCCGCTTCGCAGCGAGCAGCATCTGCGTAACGGAAACTTATGGCTAATGGAAGTTGTTCACATATCAGCGCGGTCTCGACTGTAAAACTTCCACAGAAACGAGAATGCGAAGAGTGCGTGAGAATAGGCGCGCGCTGGGTGCATCTACGTACATGCCAAACTTGTGGCGTGACACTTTGTTGCGACACTTCTCCGAATCGTCACGCGACGAAACACGCGGGCTTGAGTGAACATCCGGTAATCGCTTCGGCTGAACCTGGTGAACGGTGGCTGTATTGTTATCCGGATGATGCTTTCGCAGAGTATTAAGTGACCGTTCCCCCTACCGGTGAATGAACATACTTAAGCCACCCTGCGATGAGGGCGTCATTTCTGCGCCGACGTCATCCTCGCCCTGCGCCAAGAAACTTGGTCCGTGGATCCTTGCAGCCACGATTCTCGGCTCGAGTATGAGCTTCATTGACGGTACTGTCGTCAATGTTGCGCTTCCCGCGTTACAGGCAAATCTAAACGCCACCGCTACTGATGTGCAGTGGGTGGTAGAAGCCTATGCACTTTTCCTCGCTGCCTTACTACTGCTGGGCGGATCGTTCGGCGATCGCTTTGGACGGCGCCTCATTTATGCGATCGGAATCGCGATCTTTGCGCTTGCGTCGATGTGGTGCGGCTTGGCACCTAACGTTCAACAATTGATCATTGCCCGGGCGATTCAAGGCATCGGCGGCGCTTTGTTGGTTCCTGGAAGTCTGGCAATCATCAGCGCATCGTTCGCCGAGGAGGATCGAGGACGCGCAATCGGTACATGGTCAGGATCCACGGCGATTACGACTGCGCTCGGGCCTGTCATTGGCGGTTGGCTGATCGAGCACGTGTCGTGGCGGGCTGTCTTCTTCTTGAATTTGCCTTTGGCTTTGGTTGTGCTGTTTTTGGTTTTTCGTTTTGTGCCGGAGAGTCGGGATGAAGAACAATCCGGAAACCTGGACCTACTCGGAGCTGCTCTCGCAACGATCGGTCTCGGCGCGATCGTCTATGGACTAATCGAGTCGGCAGCTCTTGGCTTTCGCAGCATCGCTGTGATCGTCTCTTTAGCCGGCGGTGTGCTTGTTCTAATCGCCTTCATTCTGATCGAGGCACGCGTGGCATCTCCCATGATGCCACTGAAACTGTTTCGCTCTCGTGACTTTGCCGGCGCGAATCTACTCACATTGTTTCTTTACGCCGCACTAGGTGGAACGCTTTTTTTCCTTCCACTGAATCTGATTCAGGTGCAGCACTACAACGCGACCGCCGCGGGCGCTTCTTTGCTCCCATTCATTCTCATCATGTTCTTGCTCTCACGTTGGTCCGGCGGTTTGATTAAGAGATATGGCTCGCGTCTGCCGCTTGTAGTAGGTCCAATCATCGCCGCCTGCGGATTTGCCTTGTTCCTACGACCAGGTCTTGGCGGCAGTTACTGGACGACCTTCTTTCCAGCGATCATTGTGCTCGGCGTTGGTATGGCGGTTAGCGTTGCGCCCCTCACGACGACTGTGATGAATTCAGTGAAAGCGAGTCACGCAGGCGTTGCTTCAGGGATTAACAACGCGGTCTCGCGGACCGCCGGATTGCTTGCCATCGCACTTCTGGGTGTGATCATGTTTCATACTTTCAATGCTTGTTTAAATGAACAGCTCAACCATCTCGCAATTTCTCCGGACATTCGTCATGTACTCGATGCTGAAAGAATCAGGCTGGCGGCAATGGAGATACCATCCAACGTCGTGGGCGAAATGCGTACCTCGCTTGAAGGTGCTATTGATGGGTGCTTTGTAGCCGGATTTAGGCGAGTAAGTTTGATTGGAGCGATGTTGGCGCTGGCAAGCTCGATCGCCGCTGCTGCTAGCCTTGGAGCACGGATGGGTAAAGCAAAATGATCTTGGGACGATTTCAGCGCCGGGGAACGAAGAAATTAGGATTCCGGAAACACACCACTAACAATCCGGAGGACCACTTAACTACAGAACGGGAGCAAAGCGACTGCTTGGTGTCCGATACGCTTTAGCTTGTCGTGAGTTACCACAGATTCACCGTCTTTCAGAATGGTGCTGGTTGCGATTGATGACGCTTCCATCGTCTCAACGTCAATTTCTGAAAGACGTTGAATTTGCGGCGCCTTCACGACAAGCTAAAGCGTATCGGACACCAAGGGATCGCTTCGCTCCGTTCTGTAGTTGAGTGTGCCCATCGGAAGCCAAAAACTGAGATCAGGATTGAGTCTCGATTATTCTCAAAACATCTGTCGATCTGGAAACTTTCATCCGTCGTAGTGTTGGGAAAGCGGCAATTATGTTTAGCCAAAGGAGACATGAATGAACACGGATTTTGCGAACATCACGGGAATGTTCAAGATAAACACTGATATTGTCAACAAAGCTGTTTTGGACGTCCGGGCGGATCACTGGTTCCAGAAGCCCGGCGACGATTCAAATCATCTGCTGTGGGTGATGGGGCATTTGCTGGTGCACCGCGGGCGCGTACTTCAAACTCTCGGTGTTGATTGGGATTCGCCATGGGCCTCGCTTTTTGCGCGCGGAGTTGAGCGAATCGACGATGCAGAATATCCACCAATCGACGAAGTACTGACTGCGTGGAACCAGGTTTCTTCGCATCTCTTGGGTGCCCTCCGCGAAGCACAGCCTGACGTTTTGTCACAGCCAGCCCCCAAAGGTCCACCCTCTTTTGACGGCAAGGTGAGTGGAACCGTCGCGTTCTTTGCATTTCACGACGCCTATCATGTAGGACAGGTGAGTTACCTTCGAAAGTGGCTCGGCTACGGTCAGACGGTCGGCTAGAAAGATTTTTTGCCGCCGTTGTCGATTTTAAGGGAGTCGCACGTCGTAAGGTTGAAAGCAGAATTTTCAACCAAGGAGCAAACATATGAAGTACATGTTATTGATTTACCATGACGAACAGAGTTGGAACGGGATTAGCGAAGCGGAACGCCAGCAAATTTATGGCGAGTATCGGAAGTTGAGAGAAGAGCTGCTGTCGAAAGAGCAGTTTGTGACTGGTTCTCAATTGCAACCGATTACCACTGCCACGAGCGTCAGGGTGCGCGACGGCAAGGAGCTCGTGACTGATGGCCCGTTTGCTGAAACGCACGAACAACTCGGTGGCTATTTTCTTGTTGAAGCAAAGAATCTCGACGAAGCGACGAGTATCGCAGCACGGATACCATCAGCCCGAACTGGCACGATCGAAGTGCGGCCACTCGTGGAAACTGCGGCCGTCGCATCAAACTAGCAAATGAGCCCCAAGCTGAAGCTTGGGGAGAATGAGAAGTTGGATCTTGTAAGCTAACTTGAAACTCCACGCGGCTAAAGCCGATGGTGTTTTGTAAGCTTTAGGCAAAGCTACGGCGAGGAGAGTTCGCTCTCCTCGCCTTCTTTGCTTGTCAGTTAAGCAGGCTCTGACAAGCGCGACGCCATGGGGACTGTGCGCCGCTTAAATCACACTTCACGAGTCTCAAAACTTCCTTAGACAGTTCTGCTATCTAACCGATGTCACTGCTGGCGGTAAAAGTAGTACTCCGCAGTGTAAGGAACTTCCCTCACCTCGCCATCGGTCGAGCCGGCATCGTTTGGAGGCAGGCCGCCAACAGTATTCACTCGCTGAATGAAAGTAACGGAGGCAAAAATGCCGGGGCCTGTCGCGTCGTATTTCGAAAGCAACAACCATTGAATGGCGGTCGGATCCGGAGCGCAGCCTGTGGACAGCGAAAGGCAGAGATCGATGGTGGTATCGAGCGCGTAAACCGGTGGAACGCTATCACCGCGAAATGGGACTTTGTTGCGCCTCGA
>DATBSH010000424.1:0-3905 GCA_036559885.1 Pyrinomonadaceae bacterium | reverse complement strand
GAGCGGAGTCTTTGGCAGATAGCGCAGGATGAATTCGCGCGCTGCAACTATGTCATTGAATGTTGGGGGTAACATTGCACGCAAACTAGCAGTTTGCGGGTCGAGAAACAAACGCTGATCAGAGCAATCCGCAGATTACGCCGATTAGGCAGATTAAGCTGGTGGAAAGCCGAGGTTGATGCATTAAGTTAGTAGCATTGACAGATTCCTATTCTTTTCCATCTGCGTAATCCGCGTAATCTGCGGATTAACCGGGCTTCCAGAGTATCGAGAATCAGGAAAACTGCGAGACCTAGTTGCCACGTTCGGCGACCAGACGGCGATAAGCTTCGGCGCGGGAGATTCTCAGTTGACGCGCCGCTTTTTTTAGCGCCGCTCGATGGTCCAACCCCTCGTTTTCCAACACCGTAACTAACGCTGATATACTTGTCAGGGATTCGCCTCCGTCCGTCCCGCCCTCGGTTTGAATCACAGTACGGTCAATGATCAGTACCATCTCGCCACGCGCGCTTTCGGAATTAGAGAAACGCTCCGCAAGCTCACTCAAGCGTCCACGAGCAATCTCCTCGTGCATTTTCGTTAGCTCGCGCGCTACAACCGCCTCGCGTTCACCCAGCATGTCGCGGGCATCCTTGAGTGTCGCGGCGATGCGATGCGGACCTTCGTAGAAGATCAACGTGGCCGGAATTGATCGCATTTCACTTAGCCGCGCACGGCGTGCACCCGAACGCGCGGGAAGGAATCCGCCAAAGAAGAATTCGTCCGTGGGCATGCCTGATGCAACCAAAGCGGTAATCAGCGCACTCGCGCCCGGCACGGGAACAACACGAACACCGCTATCAATTGCAATTCGCGCCAGACGAAAACCGGGGTCACTGATGCCGGGCGTCCCGGCGTCGGAAACAACGGCAATGTCCAAACCACGTTCGAGCTGTTTGAGAAGCTCAGCAGCGCGTTCACGTTCATTGTGTTCGTGATAGCTCACTGTTTTGGTTTTGATGCCGTAATGACTAAGCAGTTTCTGTGTATGACGCGTGTCTTCACACGCAATGACATCGACTTCGCCCAGCAGCCGAAGGGCCCGGTGGGTGATGTCTTCGAGATTGCCGATTGGAGTTGAAATGAGATAGAGGGTTCCCGCCATGCGGCTATTCTGGCATCAAGGCTGGACATGCGAAAGCCTCGCCCCGCTCTTTCAAGCAGGGACGAGGCTTTGGTTTTTGAGAGAAGACTGGCTAACCGTCTGTCTTAGTTAGGCCATGGAATTCGGCGCCACCAGTCGTTGTTGCGGTTCCGGTTAGTAGGATAGTTCCGACGATAGTCATCGTTGCGATCCGGGTAGTAGCCGCCATTATTGTAGCCGCCGTATCCCAGGCCATACGCATCCGAGATTATCCGCAGCTCCTGTTGGATCTGCGACCATTCGGAGGCGACGCGATTGTCAACCACTCGCGATCGTCCGATACGATCAAACTGCCGGGCCTCCTGTAGCACCCGCTGGGCTTCATCGCGGCTGCGGTTGAGATCTCGACCGTTGCCGTAGCTTGATTTCAAACTGCCAACAGCACGCCGGAAGTCATGTCCCTGAGCGTTGATGCGATCTTCTCTGCGTGTTCCATCCACCCGGCTATGATCAAGCGCTCGGTCCAGATCTCGTTCGAAATCTTTTGCGAGCCTATCGAGCCGGTGAATAGAATCTTTTAGATAGCGCTCATCGTAGCGACCATAGTTGCCATTGCGGTTGCGTCCGTAATCCGGATAGCCGTAACCACCCTGAGCCGCTGCCAGCACCGGCAAGCACAAAGCCATAATCGCAGCCGCCAAAATCGAGAAACCAAATACGCGTCGGTTTGTCATCAGTACCCTCCTCAAAATCTCTTTTCGAGCCGCTCGAAATTGGGGACACCTGTCAGGTCGAGCGTCGTCCGTAGCCCTATTGGCAAGCATCATGCCTCGGGACCGCAAAACGTAAACGTTACCGGAATCGGCCTGAGAAACCGTGTTCTTTGGCTAATTTTATTGGGGTTGAAACTATTTCGTCAGCGGAGGTGGTTCGAAAACGTGCACGGTCTAGCGGAAATGGTCAGCCGGAAGTTAGCTCACTTTCGCGAATTCCCCATCAGGATAGCGATGTGATTTCTGACGTTCGCTTCGTGAAGCTCTCGGCCTCCAGTAAGCGAACCATGTTTTCCCAGCACAACCCAACTCGGTGTGCCGTTGCTGCTGAGGACCAGCCGCAGGTCTTCATTGGCAGGTTTCATTCCGATATGTTTGATGTGGCCACAAGCCAGACCACCACCGCGTATGAAGCCATCGCTCGGCACCCGTGGCCAGCCTACCTCCACCAGGAGCATTCGCACGCCGTTTCCCAAATTCAGGCGACTACCGACCATGCTCGCGTTGCCAACTTTGAAGCGATGCGCACTATCTGTCGAGACCTGTATTGAGGCGCCAGCGCGATTAGCTTCTCCGGCAGCGGTCGCAAACATCTCGAGCAACCATTTGCTGGCAGTCTTTCTGATCAGATCGTTGGAGCTGCGCAACGCGAGATACTCAGAAATATCAGTTCGCCCAGCGGCCCGCGCACGCGCTTCGGCTTCGGCTAGTGCGAGAGCCCATGCCTCATCGAGTTCGGTCACGGCATCCTCCGAAACTGATCACCAGGCAAGCACCCAGTGAGCCGCGGATTAACGCGAATTACGCGAATATCAGAACCGAGCGCGGTAGCGCCGGATCGGAGAATCAACGTTTGCCTCCATACAGTGGCCAACACGGCAGCAGCGAATCACCACTTAGGTTGAGTGTAGCATCGGGCGCTACCGCGCTCGGTTCCGTATTCCGCGTAGATCCACGGCTACTATTCAGCCGTCCTCGCTGCCAAAAGCACGCGATGGTATCATGGCCGTCCAGAGCGTCCCATTTAGAGAAAGCAGATTCCGGACCAGGTGTCCCGAACAACTCGTTCAACCTCCCCGACATAGGAGCAGGCGGCAGGAGCAGACGGCAGGAAGAAAAGTAAGTCCAACGCCACTGTCGCTCATAGGCAGGGTAAGACTTCACAAGGATACTCGCCTTTACCAACACAATGAGGCCTGAACCGTAGAGAATCGAAATATGAAATTATCAAATCAGGGAAAGTCCAGATGGCTGGTGGCCCTTTGCAGCACAGCCTTCTTTTTGTCATTGGGAGTGAATCAACTTGCTCAGACGACCCAACCGTTACCAGCACCAACGGGTCACGTAAATGACTTTGCCGGAGTCGTCGACGAAAACACCAAGCAGCAACTGGAGAATATGTTAGCGAATGTAAAGCTAAAGACCGACATTGAATTTGACATAGCCACGGTACAGTCAACCGCCGGTCAGGACATTTTCGATTTCTCGCGGCAGCTTGCGAAGGATTGGAACATTGGCGCCCGAACCAGTCCAAGGAAGAGTTTGTTGCTGGTTGTTTCGGTGAACGAAAAGACATCCTTCACTCAATTTAGCAAGTCAGTTCAAAACGACTTGCCTGAGGGAGTTCTAGGCGAGATGGGTCAAGTTATGCGCGGCCTGGTCGACGACGGCAAATTCAGCCAGGGCATAAACGCCGGTGTGCGGCATTTCGTGGGTGCACTCGGAAGGAAGCTGGCCCTTAATACGGACGACTTTGACAAGCCGGTACCGGTAAACGCAAGCGTTAGCCCTGCGCCGCCCGTCATGTCTTCGAACAAGTCCATCGATGAAGCAGCCCCGGCAATAACGAGATCCACCAGAAGCGACACGGACCGAACCACAGTTAAACCATCCGCGACTCGCAGCGCCACGGGCACAACGAAGATTAAGACCACAAGCACGGTCGAAGACGAAGACGAATCCGAGGAGGTAGAGCTCACACTTACAAAACCTCTCGCGGAACGTGTGAC
>DATBSH010000423.1:0-30755 GCA_036559885.1 Pyrinomonadaceae bacterium | reverse complement strand
CTGCGACGTATTCGTTATTACGCTCCCAACGTTAATGGAATAGGATCAATGATTTGGACCGCTGAATGATTGGTTCAGTCAGCGTTAGTTGCTTTGTCACGACGTAAACTCATCGTAGCAATCTTTGTTTTCATCGCAGTGCTCTCTGTTTGCGCTGGCATATTGATCGATCTGTACTTCTCGAAGCGGAATCCAACCACACCTATGCCCCAGCAAGGTAAAATCTATTCTGTGATTTCGAATAAGAGGCGGGTTTATTTGAATCGGCCGCAACTGATCATCTTCTACCTGCCCGTAGTTAACTTCTTCGTTTCGTTCGCCGCGATTGGATATTTGGGCGTACGCTGGAAATTACTCGAGGTGCCTGTACGACAACCAAAGTTCGAGCTTCCGCAAACTAAGAAGAAACAAAGTGACAAGAAACAAGAATGACCTTTATTACCGTGCGTAGAGAAAATACCTCTGAAGTCATGCCCCAGTCAGCCGAAGCATTGGAAACGGTCTTCCGTGAGGAGTACGGACGGATCATCTCTACGCTAATCCGTATCTCCGGATCGTTTGATCTCGCTGAAGAAGCCTTGCAGGAAGCGTTTACGTCAGCCGCTTCACGCTGGCACGCGGAAGGCATCCCTTATAAGCCTGGCGCCTGGTTAACGACAGTCGCGCATCGAAAACTGTTGGACGCGGTTCGTCGTGACAAAACCCGCACTGACAAACAGTCAGAGATTCAATACGAAACGAATCGCTTGCAGCCCTACACGGAGTTGGAGTTCGCTGAGGAATCAACGGAATACCCGGATGACCGGTTACGTCTAATCTTCACTTGTTGTCACCCGGCGCTTGCTCGGGAGGCGCAAGTCGCTTTAACACTTCGCACACTCGGCGGCCTAACCACCTCAGAAATCGCGCATGCGTTTCTCTTGCCGGAAACGACCATGGCCCAGCGACTGGTACGGGCAAAGCAAAAAATCCGGCTCGCGCAGATTCCTTACGAAATTCCCTCGCTCGAAGTTATTGGCGAACGCCTGGTTGCCGTTAGAGCCGTCATCTATTTGATTTTCAACGAAGGGTATGCTGCAAGTACCGGTCAACGATTGATCAGGAGTGATCTGTGTGCCGAAGCGATTCGGCTCGCCCGCGTGCTTTGTGAGCTGCTGCCGGATGAACCAGAGAACATCGGGCTGTTGGCTCTGCTACTGCTGCAGGATTCGCGTCGCGAAGCGCGCGTGAATGATCAAGCGGACCTGATCACATTGGAGGAACAGGACCGCTCCCGTTGGGATTACAAAGAGATTGATGAAGGAATCCAGTTGGTCGAAAAAGCGCTCGCGTTGGGCCGGGTCGGTAATTATCAACTTCAGGCAGCAATCGCGGCGTTGCACGCCGAAGCGAAGACTTCTGAAGAAACGGATTGGCGGCAGATTGTTGCCCTGTACGATGAACTAATGCGAATCACGTCTTCGCCCGTCGTGGCTTTGAATCGCGCGGCAGCCATCGCGATGAGCGAAGGATTCGAGAAGGGTTTGAGTTTCATCGAATCAGCCGGAGCGAACGGCAAACTGGATGATTATTACCTGTTCCACGCATCAAGGGCTGATCTATTGCGACGTTTGAACCGTCTTGATGACGCAAAAGTTGCGTACGTACAGGCGCTTTCACTGACTAGCAATCAGGTAGAACAAAATTTCATTCGGAGACGTTTAGCCGAACTCGCCGTCAGAGATTGAATTAAGACTATAAGCGCCTGGAGAGAATGAGACGCTTTGCGAGTACTCTCTACTTCTCCCTCGTTTGCGACTCCTCGGGAGTAACCTCGAGTCGCAAAATGTTTGTATGCCGGATGACTGACAAGGTCGACTTCCGGCCGATACGCTCCTCCGTCAACAGTTTGTGAAGATCGTCGATACCTGCGATCGGATCGTCATCAAGTCCTATAATAATGTCACCTTCGCGCACTCCTGCATTTCGCGCCGGACTCTTGTCCTCAAAAGAGACGACGAGAATTCCGCTTTCAACTCGAAGGTTATAGAACCTGACGACTCGTCGGGGGATCGGAACATTCTGTCCGGCCAAGCCGATATAACTACGGCTGACTTTGCCATCCCGAATCAAACGACTAGCGACAAATTTGGCCGTGTCGATTGACGTCGCAAAGCAAATTCCCTGCGCGGGCAGAATCATAGCGGTGTTGACGCCCACTACTTCGCCTCGTGAATTCACGAGCGGACCGCCCGAATTACCAGGGTTGAGCGCGGCATCGGTTTGGATCACATCATCCATCAACCTTCCAGATTCAGCGCGCAGTGACCGTCCGAGGGCACTCACCACTCCTGCTGTGACGGTGTATTGGAAGCCGTAGGGATTACCTATCGCAATCACTAATTGGCCAACCCGGATCTTCTGTGCATCCCCCAGCTGGGCAGGAACTAGATTCGGAGCGCTTATCCTGATCACCGCCAGGTCTGTGTCTGGATCATCTCCAGTTAAAACCGCTGGATATTTGTGACCGTCAGAAGTGGTCACGTCGATGCCTTGCGCTCCTCGGACTACATGGCTGTTCGTCAGGATGAACCCGTCAGGCGTGATTATGAATCCTGAACCACTGCCGCGTCCTTCCCGTGGCGTACGAGGAGAGTTTGTTCTCCGGGCTGTGATTGCCTGTTTAACTTCGATATAAACCACCGACGGACTGACCCGCTCCGCGGCGGTAATCACGGCGCGCGAGTACGCGTCCATTACGTCTTCGTCCCTTGGTACTTGCGGTATGCGAGGTTCTGCTGCCTCCGTAACGTCTGATTTCAACTGTTCGTCACTTAAGAACTCAATTTCATTAGCCATGTTCGTTAATCTCTCATATCTATTCAGCGTCTGTTTCTATATTTTACAACGACGTGTCCAGCGCCCTTGATTCATGACTCATGCAGCGGGTTGGATGCGGCGGTAGAGGCGCCTGATAGACGTGGACACAGCGCAATTGTTCGTTCGGGTTTGTCAAAACCCGTAGAGGACAACGGACAGAACGGGAGCGAAGCGACCGTCTGATGTCCGATACTCTTCAGCTTTTCGTCACTTGCGGCAAACGCAACGGGGTGGTAATCGCTCGTTAAGTTTACCGCCAGACACGACAAGCTGAAGCGTATCGGACATCAGTCGGTCGCCTCGCTCCTGTTCTGTACACCGCGAGTCCGATCAACTCGATTTCATCTAACTTGACCTGCTGACTGTCGAGGGACAAGCTAGAAGACGCATCTCCAAGATTGCTCGTTTTTCGGCTGAGTTGAACATACCGTACCAGTATGACGAAGAAAGGAGCTTCATTGAAATGAGATTTGCCAGATACCTTTTCTTGATTGCAGGCGTCTATGGTCTGCTTATCCTGGTGCCAATGTATTTCCTGGAGGAAAAGAATAGCAGCGACTTCCCTCCTGCGATTACTCACCCCGAATATTATTACGGGTTCATCGGTGTGGCTGTGGCGTGGCAGATCCTCTTCCTGTTTCTCGCTACGAATCCTATTCGTTACCGTCCCATCATCATTCCAGCGATACTGCAGAAGGTCAGTTTTGTCATTCCTGTGATCTATCTCTACCTACACAATCGAGTGTCTTTTCTGATGGTTGTCGTCGCACTTCCTGATCTATTCCTGGGAGCACTGTTCGTTGTTGCTTTTTTAAAGACTAGACACGGCCAAAACCTTGCCGTTTCGAGCAGCAGTATTACTTAGCTATGCTAGAAGACTGACCGTGGCAACCTAAGTGTGGGGTGACTTATACTAAACAATAGCTCCCCAAGGATGTTGGGCGGGGAGGTAAGAAGTGTCCATCACGGGTTGGAAGCAGTTCACGCCCTTTTATTTCGTCACGGCCATGGCAGTGTGCCTCATCGGGTTCATCGGCCGCGAAGGTCTTTCTTGGACAGAAATCCTTCTATTCGTGACCTCAGGACTCCTTAGTTGGACGCTGATCGAATATGTTCTGCATCGGTTCGTCTTTCACCACGACGCGCATTCCGAATTCGGCAAGAACCTGTTGTTCAGAGTGCATCTTTCACATCACGAAAATCCAAGCAATACGAAGATTCTTTCCAGTCTGTTAATAAGCTTGGTCATAGCACCAGCGTACTTGCTTTTGGCGTCGGTCGTAACTGGCTCATGGCGCGGCGCATTCTATGTTCTCATAGGGGTTGCCGCCGGCTATTTCTATTACGAATGGCTTCACTTTTATGTGCATCATGGGAGACCGCGGCTGCGGCTTTTGAGATATCTCAGAACGTACCATCTCTTACATCACCACCAGACGCCGGAGCTGCGTTTTGGCGTGACTTCTCCTCTGATTGACCTGATCTTTGGAACGTTCAGACCTGTCGACGATTCGACTACGCCAACGATGAGCGGCCGAAGAGCTATCCACAGATTACGCAGATTACACAGATCAAAAACTAGGGGAGCTAAGTTGAGTGGTTGAAGTCCCTCGTGGGAGCAAGTAAGTCAACTTAGCTGCCTTGATTCTTAGTCTGTGTAATCTGCGTAATCTGTGGATGGGTTTTCTCACCGGGTCACTGCTTAGTGATCGCCGCGCGGCCACCTCGCAGTACATACTTCTGAATTTTACCCGTTGCAGTCTTGGGGAGTTCCGTAACGAATGTGACTCCATGCGGAGCCTTAAAGTGCGCAAGCTTTTCGCGCGCAAATTCACACAGCTCTTCTGCAGTCGCACTAGCACCTGCTTTCAGCACAACAAAAGCGTGGGGCGCCTCACCCCAGCGTTCGTGAGGTAGACCTACGATTGCGACCTCTTGTACCGACGGATGCCGCAGTAAAACACCTTCCACCTCCACCGAGGAAATGTTTTCACCACCACTAATGATGACATCCTTCAACCGATCGCGAATCTCGGTATAACCGCTTGGGTGAACAACGGCGACATCACCGGTGTGAAACCACCCATCGCGCATTACTTTGGCAGTTGCTTCCGGATCGTTGTAATAGCCTTTCATCACTACGTTTCCTTGAACAACGATTTCACCAAGTGACTGGCCATCGTGAGGAACCTCGTTTCCCTGTTCGTCCACGACCTTCAACTCACCCGACGTCAACAACTCAACGCCCTGGCAAGCTTTGACCGCCGACTTCTCACCACACGAAAGTCCCTCATGTTCAGGTCTCGGTTCACAAATAGTTATGAACGGAGAGGTCTCGGTCAGACCATAGGCTTGGGTAATAACCCATCCCAGTTCACCTTCTATGCGCTCTATTGTTGCAGCCGCTGGCGGTGCTCCTGCTGTTACAATTCTCAGTCCACGCGGCGCGTTTCGTTTTATCTTCTCGTCAGCATTAGCGATACCGATCAGTACAGTCGGTGCAGCACAAAGCATCGTGACGGATTCCTGCCTGATCTTCTCAAAGACGGCTGCCGGCTCGACCTTTCTCAAACAAACATGCCTGGCCCCGACCGCTGTGACGGTCCAGATGAATGTCCACCCGTTCGCATGAAACATCGGCAAGGTCCAGAGATATCGATCCGCGAGACCGAGAGCGTGATGAATGAGAGTGCCGACCACATTCATGTAAGCGTTGCGATGAGTAATCATCACACCTTTAGGTTTTGAAGTAGTGCCACTGGTGTAGTTGATCGTCAGGAGATCTGTTTCGTTGATCTCCGGCCGATTGAAATCCGGGGCCGCCGCCTCTAGTAGCGACTCGTAATCGAGCCAGTTAGGTTTGGTTCCTTCAAGGGCAACGAATGCGGTCACGTTTGTTAATTGCGAGCGAATGCCGTCGACTGCGTCGAGATAATCCGAGTGCGCACAGACAACTTTGGCCCCACTGTGATTGATCAAGTAAGCGAAATCATCAGCGATTAGGCGGTAATTGATTGGGACAAGGACTGCGCCTATTTGAGGGACGGCATAAAAGCTTTCCAGCATCGCGTGAGTATTGGGCGCAATATAAGCAACTCGATCACCTTGTCGGACACCGAGTGCGAGTAATGCTGACGACCAGCGATCGCAGCGCTCAAAAAACTGTTCGTAGGTCAGGCGGAGATCGCCATCGACTATAGCCTCACGCTCTGGATATAGCTTGCGAGTGCGGCGGGCGAACTCGAGTGGGGTTAAAGGAAGCTCCATAATTCTGGCCCCAGAAAGGAGGGGGTCTTAGCGGGCGACGCGCACCAAACTTTAGTGGTAGGCGACAAATGTTGGAAGTCGTCCGACGATGTCTCAACTACAGAACGGGAGCGCAGCGACCGATTTCAAGTTCCGCAATCGCTATTCAGTACCGTTTGCGGTAGCAAATGGTCAAGACTCATCAGGGCAATTGGCCATTCGCTACCGCGAACGGTACTGAATAGATCGTGTCACTTCGAAATCGGTCGCTGCGCTCTCGTTCTGTCAACCCGCATCGATCCAAGGAGAGTCAAACGTTGACGTCCTAGCTCTCATCCGTAAGCCGCGCACACAGACGTATCCAATCGACCAACCATTGCTAAGACAAGCCGGTACCCGAGATAGACACTCACGGGATTCACTTTAGATACTTGGTCGTTACGACTGTGAAGAATTGAACTCCACTCATTGGTCAAACCATGAATCGTGACTGCAGGAACCTTTTTCCTAATGAAAGAACTCGAATCACTGTCGGCAGTTCCCACCATAGCATGGCCGAATGGCATCTTCATGTTTTTGGCAACATCTTCAGCCAGATCTCTAAGCTTCTTACTTGACGCATTATCCAGTACTTGCGGAGCCGCCAAGCCGAGACTGTCAATATTAATCATTGCGCAGTATCGCCCAAGTTGCTCCTTAGCAATGGCATCAACCATTGCGCGCGACCCAATCAAACCGTCTTCCTCTTTCCCGAATGCTACGAAGATAATAGTTTTTCGCAATGGAACGTCTTTTATACTTCTGTATATGTGCGCTAGAGCCACAATTCCTGTCCAGTTATCGAGCGCGCCGCAGCCGTCTGGTACCTTGTCGTAATGCGCACCGATCACAATCGTTTCCGGTGAAGTACCTTGCTTGCGGATGACTAGGTTTTCGACACTCTTATATTTCTCTGCTGACACAGCGGAGGCAGGAGCACCGACTTTCTCGAACAAAACTTTTACCCCCTCCAAGCGCTCATCATTCTTGCAAGGCGCTAACCTTAAGTCAGCTTGGAGTTCCTCAGGAGTTGAGAAATTGATGGTGCTCTCCTGAGCATGAGCTGACACACAAAGCAAGAGTGCCAGAGTACTCAGGATTGCGTTGTGGGTTGAATTCATTTGATTACCATCAAACCTTTCTCTATCTAAACGGATAGTGGCTATCTAGTCGGATAGCGTGAGAACTCAGCGGTGACGCACATTCTTCAGTAATTACGCCCCTTTTTCAAGAATTCTCCTTTGGCATCGCATTCGCAGATACCGGCAGCGAGTTTCAGTTGCCACATCGGTACCCGATGAAACTCGCACAGATTTCCGGTAGAACTTGAGCCCCCCAAAGGCAGAGGTGAATTATGAAAAAGCAAATGCTGAAAACACTCTCGATGACGGTTATCACATTAACCATAGTACTCGCTACTGCAGCCGTATCCACGAAGGCTCAATCCATTCGACGCATCGACGCACAGATTCCTTTTGAGTTTGTGGTCGGTGACAAAACGATGGCCGCAGGCGAGTATTCGGTGTTGTCAACTACCCAGGATGGATCGGCGCTAACAATTCGAAGCGCGAACAATTCTGGTAGCGCAATCCGACTGACCAATACCATGGATTCGCGCCGCGGCGATACCCGTTGCCGGCTTGTGTTCCATCGCTACGGTCAAACTTACTTCTTAGCTGAAGTTTGGCCGAGCGGAGGCGAAGGTGGTCGCCAGTTGTTGAAATCCAAAGCAGAACGCGCAGTTCAGCGGGAGCTTGCAAGAGTCGGTCACACCGGCTACGACAGAGTTGAGTTAGTTGCAGTCGCCCGCTAAGTGTCGCAGAAAATACAGTGCTGATTCACGACATCGCAAAAACCAGAACGGCAACCTACTCTTTTAGGTCTGCCGTTCTGGTTTGTGGTCCATCTGAATCTCATCGCAAGTTCTGGCGGCCAATTCGTTGATAATCATTGATGCCAGTGATAACCTGCGGCCATTGATGCCGCATCACTAAAAAGCTTAGTTGAAACCTAGCCGGATTTTTACCTGGTCTTTACGGAATCCACCTCATTAACCCTGCAACGTTGTAACGGTCTTGGATCTGTAATTACCGGCAGTCGTTCCATAGCCTCCCACAAGGAGGTCGAAAATGTCTCGAGTGCTTCGCCTTTTAAGTGTCACGTCTTTGCTACTTATCGTTGCTGGCCTGGCAAATGCCCAGTCGTCCAGCTCCACCGCGGAGCTGCGTGGGATAGTCACTGATCAGGCGGGCGCTGTAGTTTCCAAAGCTACCGTGACGCTTACTGACCTGACGAAAGGGACAGTTAGGACCTTTGTCACCGACGATAGCGGTCAATACGCATTTCTCGCCTTGACGCCCAGCGATTACGAACTCAAGGTGGAAGCAGCCGGCGCTAACTTCGCTCCTCTCATCCGGCGCATCACACTGACAGTCGGAGAACAATCCAACTTCCCGGTCCAACTGACGCCGACAGGAATCACTGAGGTAGTTAACATCTTCGACGGTACTGAAGTCGTTCAAACTGATCGTACCGAACAGTCGACGATCATCAATAACAAGCACATCGTCAATCTGCCGCTTAATCGGCGAAACTATCTCGATTTTGCTTTGCTCACTCCTGGCGTCATTGACTCTGACAGTATTGCCGATTCATCAGATTTCCGGGTGGCCCAGCGACCCCAATCAGGCCTTTCATTCGGCGGCAATAATGGCAGGCTCAATTCAATAAAAGTTGACGGCGGAGAAATCACTGACTCCGGTGGCGGCGTGATCCAACCAGTAAGTCAGGAAGCCGTACAGGAATTCCAGGTGCTGAGGAACAGCTTCAATCCGGAGTTTGGTAATGTCACCGGTGGTATCGTCAATATAGTTTCCAAAACTGGATCGAATGCGATTCGTGGGAGTGTGTTTGGTCTTTTCCGCGATGAACACTTTGACGCGCGAAACTCATTTGATCGCAACCCGAATGGCAAGTCCCCGTTCGGGCGGCAACAACTTGGTGGCTCAGTCGGCTTCCCGATAAAGAAGAACAAAACTTTTCTCTTTGCGGCTCTGGAGCACCTCGGTGAGAATGACAGCGCATTTGTGAATCTCGTCCAGAATCCAGTTATCTTTCAGGTCACTCCATCGCAAAGAGCCCTGCTTGAGTTCCTGGAAACGGATGATCGTTTTTCTTCCGCAGCAAACCAGTTGCGTGCAGCTCTCACCACGACGAAACAAAATTACCCGCGAACTGTGGCATTGCTTGAGGGCGCCAGTGGCCAATTCCCCTTTCACAACCGGGAAACTTCATTTTCCACGCGGCTGGACCACACATTCAACGCGCGCGACAACGCTTACGCTCGTTTCAGCGTAAGCAGCCAGCGCCTTGAAAACCGTGCAGCAGGAGCACTGACCGCGGTTTCGAGAGGTCGCACGCTTGATTCATTCAACACCAGCATCCTGATATCGGAAACCCACACATTCAGCAACAATGCGGTCAACGAACTCAAACTTCAGTTCTTGAGGAACAGGTTCGACGTGATTCCGAACGATCTTATCGGGCCGGAAATCAATATTGAAGGCTTTGGTAATTTCGGACGTGACATCTTTCTACCTGCGCGGAGGTATGAACGACATTACGATTTGTTTGACAACTTTACCAAATCGATCGGCGATCACACTCTCAAATTTGGCGCCTCGATGAGTATTCTCACGACCACAACTGTGCAAGAACTATTCTTCGGCGGCCGCTTCAACTTCGGGGCAAATGTTCCACTTTCAACCGCAATTTCTCGGACTTTAGGTCCACAGATGCTGGCAAGCATAAACAGCTTCGTGGCCGCAAACAGGCCGGGCCTACTGCCGAATTTATCTACAGCAATGAACGCGCTGCAGGCATACAACTTCAACCTACCAAGCGTATATCAACAAGGATTCGGAAATTCACGAACGAATGCCTCGGCGGTTCGTAACGGCGTCTACTTCCAAGATACGTGGAGAGTGAGACCAAACCTTACGCTAAATTACGGCCTGCGGTACTCATTGAATAATGAACCTTTTCCGATCCCGACAGACAAGACCAACTTTCAACCCCGTTTCGGATTCGCCTTCGCGCCTACCAATGATCGAAGAACCGTAATTCGTGGTGGCTTCGGAATCTTCTCGGGTTACGTCATTAATGCCGTCCCCAATGCCGTGCGCACTCTCGGAGGATTCGGCGATAAAACGGAGATCGAGATTGTATTGTCGACGCCCACGGCTAGTGCACTCGGACTTCCCACGTCTTCCGCCATTTATCAGTTTCTCCTGGCGCGCACGAATGGGTTTTCGCGCACAGCAACCGCGGAAGACCTGGCAGCGTTGGGTGTAGTTCCACATCCCGGTGCGCCACTTGAAGTACGGTTCCGATTAGATCCGAATTACAAAACACCTGAGTCTTATCAGGGCAGCTTTGGAATCGAGCGAGATATTGGTTATGGCTTTTCTTTGGAGCTGGCCTACCTATTCAGCCGCGGCATTCATATTCCGCGCAATCACGACATAAATCAGTTCAAACAGACAGGACCACCGAATCCGCTGAATCCGTTGGGTGGACCAACCTTCATCAGATTTCCGACGCCGGCTCAAATAGCGGCAGGTCTAACAACGGACTTTCACAATCCAGCGAGATTTCAGGACAACCAATACGAGTCGACGGCGAACTCGTTTTACCATGGAGCAACCATCGCACTAACAAGGAATGTCGCGAGGAACTTTACGCTCAATATTAACTACACCTATTCGAAAGCAATTGATGAGGTGACTGATTTCAATAGCGATTTTTCGGCTCAGAATCCGCTAAATACTCGAGCCGATCGTGCGTTGTCTGCATTCGACCAACGTCACCGCGCCGTTTTTAGTGGCACTATCTGGAGTCCGGTAAAAGGTGACTCCCTGTTCGCCAAAGTGTTCAAGGACACTTACCTGTCACCCATCTTTATCGCCGCATCTGGTCGGCCATTCAACCTGCTGTTAGGGTTCGATGCAAATAACGACGGACGTTCACAAAGTGATAGACCAGGAACTGTAGGAAGGAATACGGGATTGGGCGAGCCGTATTACAGCCTGGATGCTCGGATTGCGCGACAATTCAAGCTTGGAGAATCAAAGTTCATAGAGATAACGATTGAGGGATTCAACCTCTTCAACCGAAACAACCTCCAGGGAATAAACAATATAGTTGGCGGACTCCCACTTCCGGCGAGAAATGCACTCGCGAATGGAACAGTTCGCGGAGATCATTCAAAGAGTCCAACCGAGCCACTTGGGTTTACTTCAGCTGCCAATGCACGGCAGTTGCAGTTCGGAGCGAGGTTTAATTTCTAAAGAACTATCCACAGATTACACAGATTACACAGATTAAGGGCTTAATTAGCTAAGTTGAATGATAGGATCACCTACGGTTAACGAGGTGGTTTTATTGCTCAACTTAACTGCCTTAGTTCCAATCTGTGTAACAAATCGCCAACTTCTTGTTTTCTTGGCAAGAAACTTCGTACAGAGCCGCGAAGCGGCGAAATAAGGTAGCCAGGGGCAAGCGCGAAGCGCGCCGCCCCTGGGACCTGATCGCGATAACTGGTGAAGCCCTGAAAGGGCGGAATAACTTCATTGATTATGTCGCCCTTTCAGGGCTGACCTACAAATCTCCGCTCGTTCCAGGGGCGGCGCGCTTCGCGCTTGCCCCTGGCTACCATATTTCGCACCTTCGGTGCTCTTAACCTTGGGTTGCGGCCTGAGCCGTGCTGTGTAATCTGCGTAATCTGTGGATAGTTCTTTTGGGCTAGCGTTTCTTCGCAGGCTTCTTGCGAGGACTAACATCGTCGTTCAACCCCACGCGGCTCAACAACTCCTCAAACCGCGAGTCCGAACGAACTGGATCAAGCATTGGTTCCACCTTGATGCTTGATACTCGGTGAAACCTTTCGTCGTACGCCTGCTCAAGACAAGCAAAAGCTTCGTCTGTCTGGCCAAGGGGAATGTGAATTAGGGCCTCAAAGAAAGGTGAGACAAAAGTGCTTCCCTTTAGTCGCCGTAATTGTTCGAGTTTCTCTTCAGCTGCATATCTCTTTCCCGCCATTGCGAGCGCATTTCCCAGCAGTGCAAGTGGTAAGGTCGAGTTGCCGGATATTTGTAGTGCGAGCTCCTGCTCGGCAATTGCCTTCTCGTGTTCACCTAATTGCGAGTAGGTGCAACCGCAAAAATAGTGCGCGGCGACGAAACGCGGATCCATTTCTATTATCTGTAAGTACTCAGCCAATGCTCTTTCATACTGACGAGCATAGTGACAAACCAATCCGACTACCGTACTAATGATCGGCGTCAGCGGATCTAGTTCCTGTGCGCGCTTGGCCATTGAGATAGCTTCCTCATGTCGCGCTTGATGAGACAGACATAGTGCATACCACTCAAAGGTGCTGGCATAATTCGGCTTCAGTCGTATTCCTCGTTTGAATTCTTTCTCGCTCTTGGGCCAGTCCCAATCAAACGAGTCGTACACAAAGCCGAGTGACGCGTGCGCTTCACCTAATGTTTTGTCGAGTTCTAATGCTTTGAGAGCAGCAGCTCGGGCCTTAGGAAATGCTTCCTTTGATGAGACTGAATTCCAAGCACCAAGCACGATGTATGAATCGGCAAATCCGGCGTGTGCCAGGGCGTAATTTGGATCGACCTCAATCGCCTGCCGAAAGTAATCGAGCCCCTTCATGGCATCTGGGCCAGTTCGTTTGTTGAGATAGTATCTGCCTTTCAGATAAAGATTGTAGGCTTCGATTTTTTCCGTGTGCCGCTTCTTAAGGCTCTTCTTTTCTCCGCTAGTCAGTTTCAGTCGAAGCTTTGCCGATATCTCTGTAGCAATCTCTTCCTGAACCGACAGGATGTCCGAAAGCTTCGCCTTGTAACGTTCGCCCCACAGTTGTGAACCATCAGCGACATCAATTAGCTCTGCTTGAATTACCAAATCATCGTGATGAAGGCTCAGGCGCCCCATCAGTACTGCACGAATGCCGAGATCAAAACCTACCTGTTGCGGATCAACCTCTTTTCCTTTGTAGCGAAACACCGTACTACGCGCCATGACACGCAATTTTGGTAATCGCGAGAGGGTGTTGATTATGCTTTCGGTGATTCCGTCAGAAAGGTACTCGGCGTTCGGATCTGCGCTCTCGTTTATTAATGGCAAGATCGCGATAGAGTCGATGGCTTTACGGATTCGACGCTTTCGCGACGCAGAGCCCCAGCTACTCCACGATATGGATGAAGCAGATCGCTCAGAAGTCTCCGATTGGGGTGCGGGTTTCGTTGCGGCGGCCGCTGTTATTACAGGAGCAGCATGTTCGAATTCAACTTCGACTTCATAACGCCGTCTGAGTCTGCGGAGATCCCCCAGCACATCCTGCGTCCGTTGATATCGATCCTTAAGATCCTTGGTTAACGCTTTATTAAGGACGAGCGGAAGTTCCGGTGGCAGTTCACGGATGTAGCGGTCTACCGGCACATGTGGTCGTTCGAGTATCGAAACGATCACGTCGCCGATTGATGGTCCATCGAAGGGCAAACGACCCGTGAGCATCTCATACAAAACAACTCCAAAACTCCAAATGTCTGTCCTTGCATCCAGTTGTTGGCCTCGCACCTGTTCGGGCGACATGTAACGAGTTGTCCCCATAATCGCACCGGGCTCGGTATCGATGCGCAAGACCGTTGGCGCATCTGGATCGGTGCTGGCGGCCTCAACTGGTTTCTCCGCAAGTTTTGCAAGTCCGAAGTCAAGCACCTTGATGAAGCCGTCAGGCCGCACCATGATGTTTTCCGGCTTGATATCGCGATGAACTATGCCGACAGCATGAGCAGCACTCAGTGCTGCGGCGATTTGAATCGAAATCTCGAGAGCCTCTCCCAGGTTCAAGCGCGATTTCTTCAAACGCCGTCGTAGGGTCTCGCCTTCGACCAACTCCGTCGCGATAAAGTGGGTAGGTCCCATTTCGCCGATCTCGTAGATGGTAAGGATGTTCGGATGGTTTAGCGATGAGGTAGCACGGGCTTCCTGCTGGAATCGATGAAGGTGGGCATCATCGAAAGCCAACTTATTCGACAGTAGTTTCAGGGCCACGGGACGGCCGAGCTGCATGTCCTGGGCCCGATACACCTCTGCCATACCTCCGGCGCCCAGTGGTGAAAGAACCTTATAACGACCCAGAACGGTCCCTATTTGGATAGGCATCAGCCGAATACTTCGCTGGATTTTGAAGCAGGTTACGGCGGGATATTACTTCATTCCTACGCTCCTCTTAAAGGAGTTGCGATTTGCCACGTGTTACCCCACCTATCTTCCACCATGCAACGTCGATCTCCGTACGGCGTATTGACCGGCTCTTCAAGAGTCCGAACGCCGGCGTCGACTGCGCGCCTGTATATCGAATCGGCGTCCTCAACATACACGTACAAAAAAGCGTTCGTCGTACTGCGAATTCCCTCATCGCTAATCATCAACAGCGAATCGCCGATCCGAATCACCGATGGACGAGTCTCGAGGTATTCTCCGGTTGCGTTGAATACGTTTCTGAGGAACTCTACGAACAGTTTTGCGTCTTGGACCACGATGCGTGGAGTTATGGTGTGCCAACCTTCAGGCGCAGGATACGAACCGATCGCCATATGAAGCCCTTTCTTCTAATCCTCAGACATTTTAATTGGATAATGACTAGTTGAAGATTATCATGCTCGATTAGTATTCGCTCTTTAATGCACTCGTCCAACGAGAAGGATTCTGGGCATGAACTTCATTGGAACTGCTTTGCCAACTCTCGCGCTGATGCTAAGCGTCCTAACTGGTTCAACGCAATCTATCGTGTCGACTGGAGGAAGTCTGCAATCCAAAAACCTGCGCTCCACAGTGCGTCAAGGCTCTAACACCACATACTTTGACCTCATGCGCATGGTCTTACCCGATTTGCAGTTTGATCCTGACGAGCCCAACATGGGTATTGCCCATCATACTATTCCCTTCAGACAAATAACTGAGAAGGGTGCAGCTGGAAGTTTGGAAGGCAACTTGAAGATTACCAGCTTCGAAGAGCAATGGATCACGAGTCGTGGCCGACAAATTCTGATACTGATGTTGGATCTCGGCGGGGAGGGTATCAATGAAGCAACGCCTTATGAAGGTGAAGCGACCCTCCTTGCCGCCTTCAGTCTGGAACCGACACTCAGACTTATCGATCGCCTGGATATAAAGACCGACAGGTTCACCTCGTTCTGGGAGAAGCCTCCGGTGTTTCAACTGGATTCTCAGAACAGCGCGTTTGTTGTTTACAGCAGTCACTTTAACGCTGGCGAGAATTACAACGATGTGTCGCTGTGGTTTCTGGACGGTCAGCGACTGAAGATGATTACCAGTATATTTCTCTTGAACACACAAGGCTGCGGCGCGACATTCAACGAGACGCCCGACTTTCGAGCCTTACCAGGAGCCAGTTCGAAGTATCCGAAGATTATGGTGCGAGTGAAGCTCAGGAAAGAGGCAGACACAAGAGAATGCGACGATCGCACGCCCGGCTACACAAGATACTATCAGTCAGTCTTTTCCTGGAGTCGAGCGAAAGCTGAGTATCAAGGTAATTCTCGTCAGCTCGAGGCACTCGACAAATTCAACCGAGAGCGGTAGTAGGACCTGAGATGCTGAGTATGTTGGAGGATGCTTTGAAGGTAAAAAGTCGAGCCCTCATTATCCTGTTGGTGGCAGCAGTGCTCTGCGCTTCCAACGTCGTAAGTAAACCTCACGGTTTGTATCCACAATCTCAAACCCCTGCAAAGGCGCTTGTAGAACGACTCGGATATCCGCCGGATACCAGACTGCTAATCGTGCACGCCGACGACCTTGCGATGGCTCACTCGATCAATGCTGCCACGACCAAAGCTTTCGAAACCGGACTGGTAAATTCCGGCAGCATAATGGTTCCTTGCCCATGGTTGCTGGAGATTGCTGCTTATGCTCGTGCAAATCCAAACGCAGATCTCGGGCTGCACTTGACACTCACTAGTGAATGGAAACTTTATCGATGGGGTCCAGTCCTATCCAGGGATCGCGTGAGCTCGCTATTCGACAATGGCGGCTATTTATATCCGACAGAATCTGAAGCCGCTGCTCACATTAATCCCAAAGAAGCGGAAGCGGAGATCAGAGCCCAGATTGAACGGGCGAAATCGTTTGGCATCCAGCCTACGCACCTCGACTCCCACATGGGAACTCTCTACCAAACGAAAGAATTGTTCGAGGTTTTAATACGCGTCGGTCGCGACAACAAACTACCCATGCGGATCGCCCGAGAGCAGTTTGCTACCCATCCATACTTGAAGGATCTCGTTGGTCCAAACGACGTGGTCATCGATAATGTCATAAGTATCGAACCGAGTGTCACTCCCGAGGGTTGGTCGAACTATTATGTCGACGCAATAAAGAAACTTTCGCCCGGCGTTTCTGAGATGATCGTCCACTTGGCCTATGACAATGAGGAAATGAAAAACATCGCCTTTGAACATCCGAACTGGGGGTCGGAATGGCGACAGCGCGATTTTCAATTCGTTACGAGTGACACTTTTCGCGATGCACTTCGGGCCAACAATATTAGGCTCATTACCTGGCGGGAACTGGGGAAATTGGTACGGTAAATCACGCTACGATTCTCTGGGTCTCACTGCATGTCAGATAAAAAACTCATTCGACGCGAATTCCTCCGCGCCGCGGGATCGTCTGCAAGCGCACTCGTACTTTTGAGTGTTCAAGGGCGCGCAACATCGCGACCTGTCTCAGAACAGACTCTTTATGTCGGCACTTACACGTCGGGCAAGAGCGAAGGTATTTATGTCTATCGCTTGAACATGTCGAATGGTGAACTCAGCCATTTCAAGACCGTCAAAGGTGTGACCGATCCTTCATACCTCACGATCGATCGAAAGAGGCGTTTCCTTTACGCAGTTAACGAAGTCTCCAAATTTGAGGGAAAGGCTAGCGGAGCTGTAAGCGCGTTTCGGGTCGATCCGAAAAGCGGTGAGATCCAATTCTTGAATCAGAAGGCATCTGAAGGCGGGTCGCCGTGTTATGTAACTCTGGACCGCACTGAGAGATTTGTCCTGCTGGCGAACTATGAGGCCGGCAACGTATCCGTGCTGCCTATTAAACAAGATGGCAGTCTGGACTCAGCGGTCAGCGTGGTCCAACATCGAGGTTCGAGTATCAATCGCGAACGGCAAGAAGGACCACATGCACATTGCATAGTTGTGGACCGGTCGAACCAGTACGCGTTTGCTGTTGATTTGGGCATCGACAAGATCATCGGCTACCGCTTTGACTCTCGAAAAGGAAACTTGATTCAGCACACTGACATTCAGGCCAAACCCGGCGCAGGCCCACGTCATCTCACTTTTCATCCTGACAATAAGTATGCGTATGTCATCGACGAGCTGGATTCGACGATGACAGCATTCAGCTATGACGCATCGCGTGGCACGCTTCGCCCATTGCAAACTCTCTCGACACTGCCGTCAGGATACTCCGGTGAGAACACTTGCGCGGATGTCCACGTTTCGCCTTCTGGCAGGTTTTTATATGGCTCGAACCGTGGTCACGACAGCATTGCCGTGTTTGCAATCAATCGCTCTGGTCAGTTGACGCCTGTCGAGCACGTGTTAACGGGTGGTAAGACACCACGCAATTTCACCATCGATCCAACCGGCACGTTTTTGCTCGTCGCGAATCAGAAATCGGACTCCGTGGTGACCTTTCGGATTGATGGCGTAACAGGCCAGCTGAAGCCAACGGGCCACGTTGCCGAAATACCCACGCCGGTCTGCCTTAAGTTGGTTTCTTAATAGTAGAAATCACGGCCGCGCCACGCGCAGGAAATCGTTCTGTTGTGTGTGTCAAGGAAGTTACTTCCAACTAACCTTTGTACAGTTGAAATCTCTTCACATATTGACGAGCATCAGACCTTTTCATTGGTGGCAAGCCCACGACCGTTAACGTTCCCACTGGTATTTCTGTAAGCCCTGCATCACGAGTGGCCACAAAGCCATAATCAATGAGGCTGCGTAACTCCACCTCTTTGCCTTGAAGCACTATCTTTTTGTGCAATGCGCTAGAGTGCCGTTTTTGAAATGTCGCGTCCGCGTCGTATTCAACGGCTATTTGTGTAGCCACATGGGCAACTTGAACAGCTAGTTTGCCCGCCGACATCCTGACGTCCTGGTTAACAATGAAGTATTGGACCAGCTCTTCTTCTATTTCGTTGTCAGCATGTTCCATTGACGTGTGTGGCATTTTATTCGCTATTGATGAGTTGAGATCCGCAATGGTGCACTGTAGCGTGTACCAAACCAGGAAAATGAACCAGGCTCACTGCAATGCAATTGAAGTTGCTGTAGAGGCTGCGCCGAGCTTGAATAAACTACTGTAATCAAAGAGAATACGCCCACAGCTCCTTCGATCCAGTCTCAAGGAAAAACTGATGAAAAATTTGGCGCTCGTGTTGGTCACACTCTCGTTCTTTAACAACTTGGGCTTTGTTCGAGTCGCAGTTAAAAGCCGAACTTTTCCACAGGCAAGCCAAAGCTCTGATAGTCGGGGACCTGTGGCTAACGACATTGAGGACAGCGATCTGTTTTTGCAGAACACCATCCGAGCAGGCGCAGCTGAACGTGATCATACGCAAAGGATCGAGGCACTGTTGAAACAAATGACGCTGGAAGAGAAGGTCGGCCAGATGACGCAGCTAACTCTTGAGATGATCGCGTCCGGAAAGGATCAGGAAATCCAGATCGATCCTGCCAAACTCGAAAAGGCCGTCGTTCGTTACGGCGTTGGCTCGATTCTAAACGTCTTCGATCAAGCTCTCACTATCGATAAATGGCACGACATCATCAGGCAAATTCAGGAAGCTGCAAATAAAACACGTCTGAAGATTCCCGTACTCTACGGCATCGATTCGATTCATGGCGCAAACTATATCCAGGGATCGACGTTGTTTCCGCAGGAGATTGGGATGGCCGCGACGTGGAATCCTGAGTTGATGAAACGCGCTACGGAGTTTACGGGCATGGAAACACGAGCCGCTGGTATTCCATGGAGCTTCTCACCCGTATTGGACATCGGCCGGCAACCGCTTTGGCCCAGGTTCTATGAAACGTTTGGCGAAGACCCTTATCTTGCCTCGGTGATGGGTGTCGCGTTCGTGCGCGGGCTTGAGGGCACCGATGTTTCATCGCAAGACCATGTTGCCGCGAGTTTGAAACATTACATGGGCTACAGTTTTCCACTCAATGGCCGAGATCGTACTCCGGCCTGGATACCTGAGAATTACGTACGCGAATATTTTCTTCCCACGTTTGCGGCAGCAGTTAAAGCGGGGGCTCACACTGTGATGGTGAACTCGGCGGAGATCAACGGCATCCCCGGCCACGTCAATCATCGTATTTTGACGGAGATTCTTCGCAATGAATTAGGCTTTAAAGGTTTCGTCGTCTCTGATTGGGCCGACATCAAGAAACTCGTGAGTGATTGGAAAGTGGCAGCGAACGAAAAAGAAGCGACACGGATGGCAATAATGGCCGGCATCGACATGAGCATGGTGCCGCTCGATTACAGTTTTGCCGATATCCTCATCGGGCTGGTCAAAGAAGGTTCGGTTCCTCAGGCTCGAATAGACGAGGCAGTGAAGCGGATTCTTAAAGTGAAGTTCGAGCTTGGACTCTTTGAAAAACCGATGCCGGACGCAGCTCTGAAGTCGAAACTTGGTTCCGCAGAAGCTCGACAAGCGAGTCTGCAGGCCGCAAGAGAATCCATCACGTTACTTAAGAATACAAATAACCTGTTGCCTCTACAGAAAAACACCAAAGTACTGGTTACCGGTCCAACCGCCGATTCACTTATCTCTTTGAATAACGGCTGGAGCTATGTTTGGCAGGGCTCAGAAGAATCTCTGTACCCAAAGGATCGGTTGACCATTCGAGGTGCGATCGAAGCGAAAGTTGGTGCGTCAAACACTACTTACGTCCCGGGAACAAAGATCGCCCGTCGACCGGGTTCTCCTTCGAATAACACGCCCACCAACATCGAGACAGAGGTTGATATCGCGGCTGCAGTTACCGCGGCGAAAAACGTCGATGTCGTTGTGCTGTGTGTGGGTGAAGGATCGTATACGGAGACACCCGGCAATATTCCTGATCTGTCTTTGGGTGAGCCACAACGAAAACTAGCAGACGCATTGTTAGCTAGCGGTAAGCCCGTTGTACTCGTGCTGGTGGAAGGGCGACCAAGGATTGTGAACCGGATCGCCGATGCAGCAAACGCCGTCTTGATGGCCTACAACCCTGGGAATGAGGGTGGGCAAGCCGTAGCGGACGTGATCTTTGGCGACATCAATCCCAGCGGCAGGCTTCCATTCACGTATCCACGGAGCCCGAATGCCCTGCTGACCTATGATCGTAAAGCATTCGAAACCGAATCTTTCGATAATGCCGGTATCAAGCCGCAATTCGACTTCGGTGATGGTCTCAGTTACACGACATACAGCTACAAGGATCTGCGCCTCGATAAAAAAATGATCACTGGCCGCGATGAAGTCGCAGTCTCCGTAACTGTAACGAACAGCGGTGCACGAGCAGGCAAGGAGGTTGTACAACTCTACGTAAGTGATTTGGTTGCGTCTTTGTCGCCCGCGAGCAAGCGTCTGAAACGCTTTGCGAAGATCTACCTTGAGCCCGGGCGAAGTCGTACATTGACTTTTCATCTTCGTCACGAAGATCTTGCATTCATCGGTGCTGACAACAAACCAGTCGTGGAACCCGGCGATTTTGAAGTTGCTGTTGGTGGTCTAAAAGATCGATTTACTCTGAAGTAGTTTTATTGATGCCTGCGCGGTAGAAGCATTGAACGTAGTTAGCTGAACACTCAGGCTAGTGACAAACAGTCAGTACCGAAACGCGGTAGCGTCGGGTCGGCTTTGCTCTCACTCGCTGCTGTGACAAAAAGGGACCCGACGCTACGGCGTTTCGGTACTGACTGTTTACCACTACATTGAATGTTTATTAAACCGGTGTTATTGAGGTATTAAATGCCTAAAAGAAGTCTCGGAGTTTTACCCGAAGGATCAGGACGGATCACTTTGGTCGTCATTCTGACAGTTTGCCTTACCTCAATTCCCGCTCGTTCACAAGTCAAGACCCAAAAGAAGATCGAGGAAGACGACATCATTAAGATCAACTCAAACCTTGTGAGTCTTGACATAACAGTCAAAGACAAGAGAGGAAAGGTCGTCAGAGATCTGAAGGCTGAAGATTTCATCGTAACTGAAAATGGAGTTAAGCAAACGGTCGAATTCTTCGACGCTACTCTCATCGCCGGCACTTCGAGTGCAAACGAAACGCCAGCGACAACACCAGCCAGCCCCGAACCATCTACAGTAACGACAACTCTTCCAAGAAATGTCGTTGCGCTGGTCTTAGATGGACAAACCACTGAGGCGTCGAACCTAAAACCAGTCCGCGATGGAATAATCAATTATGTGAAAGACCGGGTCACACGGAACGATTCGGTTGCGCTGTTTGCGATCGCCGGGGGTTTACAATTACTGCAACCATTCACGCAGGATAAAGAAAAACTGATTTCGGCAGTCGAAGGAACGACCCACATATCAACGCAATCGAAGACGGCAGAGCGCCGAGACATAAATGCGACAATAGATACGCTGCGCGATCAACTAGCGGGTGCTCCAACTGGGCCAATCACAACAACTGCTGCTGGATCGGCGGCCGCGCAAGCCATGATCTCCCGGCGCGTGCTGGAACAATACCTTCAGCTTAGATCTTCGCTTAGCAACCAACAGACGCGTCCAATCCTGGCGGCGCTCGCGGCAATTTGCGAAGGTCTGCGACCAATGCCCGGAAAGAAAACCCTGGTCATGTTCTCACAGGGATTCGTAGCACCCGAGGTCCTTGACTGGCAGGTACAAAGCACCATCGATATAGCAAATCGCGCGAACGTTTCGATCTACGTCATCGATTCAACTGGACTAAAAGGCGGAGTTCCTCAATCAGGTGCGCTTGTTCCTGGTTCTGCTCTGTCTGGAATATCAGCTGCAGTTGATCAAGAAAGCCGGATCAGGGCGAGTGCGGGCGAAAGCATCTTCGATATTTCGCGACATGAGGGAATCGATCGACAACAAGACTTGTTGTCACGCCTTTCCGAAGACACGGGTGGTCACTTCATTAAGAATACTAACGACTTTGCCGGCGGGCTTAACCGCGTTGATGACGAGATCCGGTCACGGTATACGCTGGCGTATCGCAGCACAGATCCGAACTTCGATGGAAACTTCCGCAAAGTGAAGGTTGAAGTGCGAAGACCGGGACTCAACGTAGTGTCGCGCCCCGGATACTACGCTATTCCTCCGACTCAGGTGGTTCCGTTGTCACCCGAGGATCGGAAGTTGATGGCCAGCTTTTCAACACTCGAGTCGCACTCAACACTGCCGTTATCAGTAGAACTAAATCCATTTCGATTTCTCGAAGGGCTGTACGTCGTCCCAGTTTTATTCGACATACCGCCCAGCGCCATAAAATTTGACGAAAAGGCTGGAAAACGGTACTTGCAACTTGACGTACTAGGTTTGGTGAGAAGTGAAGGCGACGATCGAGTTCTCACTCGACTCGGAGGTAGCTTTAATGTCGAGCTGAGCCCAGAGCAGTACGAGTCGATAATAAACGACAAGATCTTTTATCGGCAGGACGTCGAGCTGCAACCTGGAAACTACACAATCGATCTGGTGGTTAAGGATCGCTTGTCCGGGAATGCGGCGGCCAAACGGGAAAAGGTTGTGTTACCTGAAGTTGACTCTGATTTCTCAGCTACAAATGCAATCTTGAGCCGCCATGTAACGGCCGCGATCCCATCGTTAACTAAATCAACGGATGTTTTAAGCGTAGGTAATGTACAGATTCGGCCGGCGCCAAGCCGTCAGTTTCGCGTTAGCGATAATCTGATCATCTTTTTTAGACTTTATAACGCGACGCCAAAGCCCGATACGGGAAAACCCCTTGTCAAAGTTACTGTCAGTTTAATGCGAGACGGACGGCTAGCGACAAAACCCTTCGAGTTCGAGCTTTCGGAAGTCGTCAACGACCCTGTACCTCATCTGCCTTTTGCAAAGTTCGTTAAACTGACTGGGCTTACGCCGGGAAAATATAAAGCAGTGATCGAAAGTGTAGACGTGGTCAAACAGAAGACGCTAAGACAAGAAACGACTTTCGAAATCGTTCAGTGACGACACGTCCGGCCGCAACAGATACACTGCAGATCGGATCGAGACTCATAGATGGATCTAGGTAGCCGCACGTCGATAGACACGGACGTAATCGACCCGCATCAACTGTGGGAAACTTGTAGTCGTGTCGGGATCGCCTGGGAAAGAACCACCAACGGCTACATTAAGAATGATGAAGAACGGGTGATCAAATACCCAGCGAGTACCAACCGGCAGGTCTGCAGGAATGCGCGTCCTGTAATGCAAGCCGTCGACGTAGAACCGCATAACATTTGGTTCCCATTCAACGGCAAAGGTGTGGAAATCATCGGAGAACTTCCGGCCGTTCGGAAGTACATAGCTCGCTGTTATTCCCTTCGCACCAGAATATCCCGGTCCATGCAGTGTGCCGTGAACAACTGATGGTTCACGACCGATATTTTCCATGATGTCGATTTCGCCGCAGTTGGGCCAACCAGTGGAATCAATATTGTCGCCGAGCATCCAAAAGGCAGGCCAGATTCCCTGACCGTAGGGCAGCTTAATACGCGCCTCAAATCGTCCGTAGGTCTGCGTAAACTTGTTCTTTGTCAGCAATCTGGCAGATGTGTAACCGCGAGTGATCTTATCAGGACCTGTAAAAGTTTCTTTCAGTGTCTTAATCACTAGCGAGCCATTCTCAATAACTGCGTTGCTGGTGCGACTTGTGTAGGTCTGAAGCTCGTTGTTGCCCCAACCTTTGCCACCGATGTCGAATGACCATTTGTTTGAATCAGTCGACGATCCATTTCTGCCGTTGAACTCGTCACTCCAAACGAGATTCCATTCGGCAGCGCGTTTGGCAGATGTTGGACGTTGGAAGGCGGGAGACATTGCAACAGATGAAATGAGTAATAGAAATGCCAGGCCTACAATCATTAACCGATATAGTTGAGGAGTGGCGATGCTCAGCTTAACTCGCAAGATGTCGGATCTCATCAAGATGCGGCAATAACCTGGCGGAATCAGATACAATGCAACGCAGCAGTCACCCCAAATTATGTCATGATTCTTGACGTAACAGCACTCTGATTAAAAACCAATACGCCAAAAATTACAGGGAGAACCGTGCAACGAATAACCATGACTGTTAAATGTCTACTCCTGGCTATCGTGATGATTTCCATTTCATGTTGCGAATTGATTGGCCGCACTCAATCAATATCAGCCGTGACGTCCATTGATCGACTGATTCTGATGCCAATGCCGGCGTCGATTAAGCTACAGTCAGGACGCTTGCCTATAACAAGTAGTTTTAACGTAGCCACGAAGGGTTACGTTGACGATCGCTTGCGCACCGGACTCGGTCGGATGATTAGGCGCCTGGCCGGTCGTACCGTCTTAACCTTGACTTACGATCACACGGCCGATGAAAGCGCGGCGACCCTTGTGGTCCAATGCGAAAGGCCGGGTGAGGCAATCCCTTCAATCAACGAGGATGAAAGTTACCATCTCGAGATAAATGACAAACAAGCGCGTCTCACTGCGCCAACTGTTGTCGGTGCGTTACGCGGCATCGAGACCGTGCTTCAACTTGTTCAAGGCGATCGCGATGGCCACTACTTACCGGCTGTGAGTATTCAGGATCAGCCTCGCTTTCGGTGGCGTGGTCTCCTAATTGATGTAGGCCGTCACTTTGAGCCGGTGGAGGTACTTAAACGCAATCTCGACGCAATGGCG
Organism: Pyrinomonadaceae bacterium; assembly: GCA_036559885.1. Classification (GTDB taxonomy): domain Bacteria; phylum Acidobacteriota; class Blastocatellia; order Pyrinomonadales; family Pyrinomonadaceae; genus PSRF01. Next base: position 5,578 of record DATBSH010000423.1, on the reverse strand, counting down.
GCAGTGAAGCTCAACGTGTTTCATTGGCACCTGACTGAGGATCAAGGGTTTCGCGTTGAAAGCAAAAAGTTTCCGAAACTTCATTCGATGGGGTCGGACGGCCTCTATTACACACAGGATCAAATACGCGATGTCATTGCCTACGCTCGCGAACGCGGAATTCGCGTAATGCCAGAGTTTGATATACCGGGGCACAGCACTAGCTGGCTGGTGGGACACCCCGAACTAGGCAGCGCTCCCGGCCCTTACACAATCGAACGGCGTCCGGGAATTTTTGAGCCGGCACTCGATCCGACCCGCGAGGACCTTTACAAGTTTTTGGATACATTTCTGGGTGAAATGGCCGCACTCTTCCCTGATGCCTACATGCACATCGGTGGCGATGAGAATGAAGGTAAGCAATGGGATCGTAATTCAGACATTCAAGCATTCATGAAGAAGAAAGGGATCAAAGACCATCATGCGTTGCAGGCATATTTCAACCAAAGGCTGTTGAAGATTCTGCAGAAACACGGGAAGAAGATGGTTGGCTGGGACGAAATTCTTCAACCCGACCTGCCAAAAGACGTCGTAATCCATTCCTGGCGCGGAACAAAAGCCTTAGCCGAAGCTGCGAAGAAAGGCTATGACGGAATTCTGTCAAATGGCTATTACATCGATTTGATTTTTCCTGCATCACAACACTACGTCCCTGATCCGGTACCTGCCGACAGCGATCTCACTGCGGAAGAAGCCAAGCATGTGTTGGGTGGCGAAGCGACAATGTGGGGCGAGTGGGTCAGCCCGGAAACGATTGATTCGCGCATTTGGCCGCGTACAGCAGCCATCGCTGAACGACTGTGGTCGCGGCGTGATATTACCGACATTAACGACATGTATCGCCGACTTGCGATCATCAGTACTCAGTTAGAAGAGCTGGGATTAACCCATAAGAAGAACCAGGACATGATGCTGCGACGGCTGGTGAGCAGCGACAACATCGCTCCATTAAAGACGCTCGTCTCCGTGATCGAACCAGTGAAGGAGTACCATCGTTACGAGATGCGTCCACAAACGATGTTGAGTCCTTTGACTGGTGTGATTGACGCAACAACTCCCGACAGCGACACTGCTCGCAGGTTTTCGTCAATGGTCCGGGACTTCCTTGCGGACGCTCCTCGTTATCAGCTTTACCGAGCTGAGCTGATCCAGATGCTCACGGATTGGCAGACGACGGGAACTGAGCTCGATCCTGTTATCGATCGTTCTCCCGCATTAAAAGAGATCAAGCCGCTCGCTCAGAATCTTGCGACGCTGGGAGAAACGGGCTTAGAAGCCATGACGTATCTCAAGTTAGGAACGCCACCGTCAAAGGAATGGCACGATGCGAGTTTGGCAAAGCTGGAACAGGCTACGAAGCCTTACGCGGCATTGGAGTTTGTAGTTATTTCTGGTGTGAAGCAATTGGTGATTGCCGCCTCAGAGCTTAAATAGTGACACAACGAAATGAGATTGCAATTCGAACTCTCATCGCTGCTGGTCTGTGCTGCGGCCCTGCTCACTTTTAGTCTCTCTCCTCAACAACCCGGTGCGCCTGCAACTCCCGCATTTATCGGCGATGAAAAATGTTTGTCGTGTCACGCAAACTATCGCCGGTATTTCGGGACGGCCCATCATCTAACTTCACAGCCGGCAACAGCGACATCGATCCGCGGCAGTTTTGCTCCGGGAAAGAATATTCTCAAAACGTTACAACCCGAGCTTTCCTACCGGTTGGAAGCGAAACAAGATGGCTTTTTCCAGACGGGTATTCTGGGCACTCCACCCGACGCCATTTACGTCTCCGAACGCTTCGATCTTGTCATAGGGTCGGGACGGAAAGGTCAGACTTATCTTTATTGGGGTAAAGAGGATCAACTCTTCCAGTTACCTGTTTCCTACTGGACTGAAGTAGACAGCTGGGTCAATAGTCCCGGCTACGGAGATCGAAGTTTAGAATTCAGCAGACCGGTCGTGGCACGCTGTCTTGAATGTCATGCGTCATTTTTCGAAGCAGTTGCAGAGTCGGAGGTGGCCAATCGATATCGAAGGACCAACTATGTGCTCGGCGTTGCTTGCGAGAAGTGTCATGGGCCAGGCGATCAGCATGCGTTGCTCAATGCGCCTGGTGCCCCCAAACCAACGCAGCAGGCCATCGTCAATCCTGCGAAACTAACACGTGAGCGCCAAATGGCTTTGTGTTCTTTATGCCATGGCGGGATTGGAATTGCGAAGGCGCCGCCCTTCTCATTTAAGGCTGGGGACCTGCTGGAAGACTTCATCCGTCTGGAGAATCCGAAGCCTGATGAAACACTCGACGTTCACGGTAATCAGATTGCATTGTTGGAGCGAAGCAAATGCTTTAAGGCGACAAACATGACGTGCTCAACCTGTCACGATGTGCATCTTCGGCAAAGGGAAACATCAGAATTCTCTGAGCGATGTCTTACCTGTCACAAGGTTGAAAGCTGCAGGTTATTTCCAAAGCGCGGGCGAGCGCTTCTGGGTAAATGTGTCGACTGCCACATGCCAAATCAAATATCCAACGTGATATTTTCCACTCACGATGGCGTGAGAATCAGACCAAAAGTAAGAAATCACTGGATTAAGGTTTATCAATAAGGTCCCGAACGTAGTGGGTTGATCCGGTGGCCAAGACTGCGTCCAGTCATCATCACCTCGGCACAGGCTCACCGGGTTTTGCGATACGAATCCAATGGTCGGTAAATGCCGCGTGCATTCCGGGCAGCTCGACTTTTGGCATGTGGCAGGTCACACAATTCTTTGTACTCACGGGACAAGCAGCGGCGTTCCTTCTTTCAGTCTTTATGTCCTTCGCTGTGGTCAAATGACACGCGAGACACTTCGAATCGTAGTAGACAGGTTCTCTCGCCAGTTGCTCGTGCGGATTATGACAAGCCAAACAGCTGGTACGCAGGTCATTGGTATTGTGTCCGGGGCTATTGAACATCCGATAAGGTTGAAAGCGGATATTATTTATACCCGATTGACCTGGCATGAGCATGGCCTGTTCGAAGCTGGTATGACACGATCCACAAAACGATTGTGACAGATCCGTTGCGCCAAGATTTCGTGGATTAAAGATCTGCGCTCTTTCGTCTTTCTTATCCTTCATAGCAACCGCATGTTTTTCACCCGGCCCATGGCATGCCTCGCAGCCGACACCGGGAGTAAGCCGGTCCAGCTTCAATTCCATCCCGTTAACGGCGCCTGTCGAATGACAGCCAAAGCACTGTCGCGGTTCGTCACCTCCAATCGTCCGTCCCAGTGCATCGTCAACCGAGGTCGGCACTGACTGCCTGTGACCGATCGTGAAATCGAGTCGCCCGAGCTTATCGAAATAACTGACGCGCGTTTCGTATAGCAGACCATTGTGTCGAAAGATATAGGTCTGACCGACGTCACCACGACCAAAGCAGTACACTATGGGCTCTTTTATGCTGTTTTGGCCGTCATTAACTGAGTAGGTGACCGTCCCGCCTTCACGCGCAATATTGTAGGTGAATGGGCCATTCTGAAAAGTCAGCCGCCCCAGGCGGGTTACAATGCGACAGTTGGGAGCGACTTCCAAAGCCTGGGCCATCGCCGTAGATAAGTACCGAGCCTGTCGCGGGTGACACTCAGCGCATGCTTTGCTACCAATAAAATTAACGCCGCGGGAATCCGAGTTAGGGCGCCATTCCGAGAACAAGGTATTTACCTGTGCCTGACACAAGACGATTATCAATGCCGTGATTAGGAAGATCCCGGCCATTCTTGTCAGAAGAGAACTCATTTCCTAACGACTCCTGCTCCTTCGACGACTCTAATGTAGATGTTCAAAGGCAGCTCTGTGAGGCGATCGATTTTTCCACTGGGCCAACGTATCTCCACGAAATCTATCTTCGTTGCACTACCAACGCCGAGAATCTCACGCGGGTCGTGCGAGGAAAGGTAGCTGCCCCCTCCAGTTTTCAACCGGCGTCGCTTTACCGCTCCTGCCTGCCAGCTAATCACAGCACCGACCGCGGCGGAATTGCTTTTCGTTGCGACTAAGTCGAGTCCAATCCAGTTATTTCTGTTACCACCCTGGTTGCGTAACAACAGTGGTGGCTCACCATTGTTTGAGGTGAGCACGTCCAGATCGCCATCATTGTCGAAATCGCCCACCGCCATGCCGCGTCCTGAGTAGATCTTGCTGAACACTATTCCCGAGCTCGCGCTTACATCCTTGAACAGCCTTCCAGTGTTCTCAAACATCAGCAGCGGCTCGCGGTACTTCACCCGCGGAATACGCGATTCAATCATATCGTCAGGATGGCCATTGACGAGGAATAAGTCAGGATCACCATCGTTGTCATAGTCGAAGAACTTCAGACCCCAGCCACTTAGCAAGTGAGTCGCCGGAGCAATCTCACCAGGCTGATCGGTGAATATCAATTCCTTATCGTTCCGATAAAGGCTGAAAAATTCGTTATCGATGTTGGCGACGAATAGGTCCTGCCATCCGTCGCCATCGTAGTCAGCAGCGTCCACACCCATCCCGGAACGAGGCCTGCCGGCTTCACCGTAGGCGACACCTGCTGATAAACCAATCTCCTCGAATTTCCCACCGCCTTTATTCAGGAACAGGAAATTGGGCATGGTGTCGTTGGCCACGAATAAATCCATCAGCCCGTCATTGTTTATATCCGTGGCAACTGCGCCAAATGATTTACCTGGATGATCTGCGATGCCGGATTCGGCACTTACGTCCTTGAAGCTTCCGTCGCCGTTGTTTTTGAAGAGCCGCGATGGCTGTGGCTTGAATAGTCGCGGCACACAGTAGTAGCGGCGCTTAAGTGTTTCGTCAGTGCAGAGCGGGTTCTGCGACTTGTCGTAAAACACAAAGCTCGATACGAACAGATCGAGCTTCCCGTCATTGTCGAAATCAAACCACGTAGCGCAAGTGGACCAGCCGGTAGTGGCGACGGCTGCTTTGTCGGTTACGTCGGAAAATGTGCCGTTGCCATTGTTGTGATAAAGGATGTTCGGGCCGTAATTCGTAACATACAGATCAATGTTCCCATCGCCATCGTAATCGGCTGCTGCCACGCCCATTCCGAATCGGCCGCCGGCAACTCCAGCTTTATCGGTTACGTCGGTAAAGGTCCCGTCGTGATTATTCCGATAGAGCGCATTTTTGAGTGGTGACGAAGGCGTAAAGAAATCGGATGGGCCACTATTAACAAAGTAGATGTCCATCCACCCATCATTGTCATAATCAAAAAATGCGCAGCCTGCTCCTACCGTCTCGGGCAATTGACGATCAGAAGAGTGGGCGTTGTTGTGAGTCCAGGTTATCTTGCTTACTGATGCGGGAACTTCTTCGAACGTGACGGGTGTGCGCGCTGCCCGTGGAGAACTCTTTTGCGCCGCTGTTAGGTTGAGCCCTAACACCACGACGAGCAAAAAGACAGTCACGATTCGCATGTTTTAATGTTTACCGTAAAGGATATTTCAAAGATGACAGGATGACGTGACCATGAGCGGTAGACTAAATTACAGAACGGGAGCGAAG
>DATBSH010000422.1:0-3774 GCA_036559885.1 Pyrinomonadaceae bacterium | reverse complement strand
CCGCTGACGACGTTGCGTTTCAAAGAAGGCGAGGACATGTGGGGCTTTAACTCCGCACGGATCATTCGACGTAAGAACGAAGAAAACTTGTGGACCAGTTGGCAGCGTTCTTTCGGGCTTGAACGGGTGTCACAGGCTGGTGAACTCGTCGGAGTAGGAGAGATCAAGCGTCGCCGGCTTTACGAAGTTAAGCCATACGTCACAGGAGGATGGCGCGAAGGTGTGCCTCAAGTTGGCGCCCCCGGTCTTGATGCCGGGCTCCAGGGGAAGGTAGGACTCGAGGTTGCAAAGGTCGGGATTTCGCCTTCGCTTACGGCCGAGTTCACGGCGAATCCGGATTTCGGCCAAGCCGAAGTCGACAATCAGGTCGTTAATCTCTCTCGCTTTTCAGTTTTCTTTCCGGAAAAACGTGATTTCTTTTTGGAGAACTCCGGCATTTTTCTTTTCGGAAGAGCTGAAGCTAACCAACTATTCTTTACGCGCCGAATTGGACTCACAGAGCGCGGAGCGCCCGTGCCGATAGACTACGGCGCAAAGATCACCGGTAAAGTCGGGCGGTACAATATCGGTTTTCTTCAGGTCCAAACTCGGAAACTGGGCGACGCCAGCACTCCCTTTCACGTGCCGCGAGCCGAATTCACTGTTGCTCGTGTAAAACGCGACATCTTTGAGCGCTCATCGATTGGCGCGATGTTCGTGAATCGCCAGGGCGCTATCTCAGCTGGTGGCACTCGCTACAATCGCGCGGCAGGAGTCGACGCTGAATTTAACGTAACCGATCATTATCAAATCAGCGCCTTCCTGATGGGCACGGCAACGCCAGGCGTGCGTTCGAGTTTTCATTCAGGTCGCATTGATTCCCGCTTCGAAAATGACTTGTTTCGTTTCATCACGGTTTATGAAGATATCGGCAGCAATTTCAATCCGGAAGTAGGCTTCGTTGAACGCAACGGCATCCGGCAGTACTTCGGGCAAGTGGCTTACAAACCTCGCCCGAAGTTCATACCTCACGTTCGTCAGATGGAGTTTGAGACGCAGCTCGAGTATTACGAAGATCGGTCCGGACACTTGGCGACAAGACAGACGGAACTGTCCTGGTTGACGGAGTTTAAGAATTCCTCAAGCTTCTTTTATCGTCCAATCGAAGATGTTACCGATGTCCTGAAGGAGCCCTTCGAGATCAGACCGGGCATCGTGATTCCGGCGGGCAGTTACCATTTCAACCGACCACGCATAGAGATCGCATCCGACAGGAGCAAGAGAATTGTATTGACCGGACGCTATAAGTGGGGTGATTTCTATTCTGGTAAACGAGATGAGATTTCAGGAGGAATGACCTTCAGGCCGAACCCGCATTTACTGTTCGATTTCTCCGACAACTTCAATAAGGTGAAACTGCCTCAGGGTAATTTCACGACCAATCTCTTGATAGGCAGAGTTAATTACAACTTTTCAAGAAAGCTACTGACCTCGGCCCTGATGCAATTAAACTCGGCTGCCCACATTTCCGCCTTTAATGTCAGACTCCGTTACATCTATCGTCCAAACAGCGACTTCTTCATCATTTACAACCAGACCAGTGGTGCAGGTCTGGAAAGACCGTCATACAGTCTTCAATTCAAACTGACTCGTGACTTCACGTTTTGATTAGCCTGCTGATCGCTGGGAACAACCTCTTAATTTACAAAACCGTGTACCCTTCCCACAACCTAAACCCTTAACTTACCCGGAGTCGATTAAATCCAAGCCGTGTACTTTCATAGACACGAGTTCTCTCCTTGTAGACACCCGTGGATGAGAGTGAACCTGAAATCTTAACTTTCTCAATAGTCGATTCCCATTCCCATGAGGCACAGGGGTTGCGAGAGAAAGTACAAATTCCGAAGTCCTCAATGATGGCGACAGCAATTGTTCCCTTCGGTTAATTTTCGTGTCTTCCAAACGTCTGAGTGGAGTCCGCAGGCCACTTGAAATGGTTTAAGGCCGCACGACATCTCAACTAGGGAAGGCCAATCCCCGACTCGAACACCGAAAGAAGACGCCAGTTCTCACAAGCGCTGGCTCTGCTAAAGGCCAGCTTCTCTTCAGGAGTATCCAACGATGACAACCAAGCAACCGCAGGAAACGGATTTTACTCGAGACGTTCTGGGTCGTTACATCTGTAATGGGATGGACGAAGCTCTCGCCAGCACGAACCCCAATGGACAACGTCCTAATGGCAGCCCGCAGAACGACGCGCGACCGTTTGACGTCATCGTGATCGGGGGAGGCAGCTTTGGTCCAGTCTTCGCACAACATCTGTTCTTCGCGGACAAAACGCGAAGTCATCGGATTCTTCTGCTTGACGCAGGGCCTCTCGTGCTCACGGAGCACGTGCAGAATCTGCCGGTCCTCGGACTGAATCCGCCGGGACCAACTGAGGTTGATCCAGGTGTTCCCCGCGCTGAAATCTGGGGCCTCCCGTGGAGATCTGACGTACGCGGCGGGTTTCCCGGCCTCGCTTATTGCCTCGGCGGAAGGTCCGTGTTTTTTGGAGGATGGTCGCCGCGCCTATTGGACACCGCGAACGACACTGAAATGGCGCGGCCGCCATGGCCCCAAAGCGTCGTCGACGATTTGAATAACCGTTACTTTGATGAGGCTGCCGCACAAATCGGAACTGATGAGAGCAACGATTTCATCGACGGCGAAATGCATCGCGCGTTACGCAAGCAATTGTTTGATGGCATCAAAGCAGGCCAGGTGGCCGGCGCCATTCAGCCGGCAGACTTGCCTCTCCATCTCAAGGTTCCGCCCGGCACTACTAACGCTGTGAAACTACAGATGCGACTGGAAGCTCCACTGGCGGTACAGAGCCAGACAATTTCCGGCCTGTTCCCCATCAATAAGTTCAGTGCTGTCCCTCTCATGATCAAAGCGTCGCGGACCGCGTCTTTCGATTCGCAGGTCGGCATGCCCTTCGCAGACGATGTGAAAAAACGACTGATGCTTGTTCCTCATTGTCGAGTGATCCGACTCGTTACCGACGTTCAGGGAGGAACGGGCCGAGTGACTGAAGTGCAAACCACATTGGGCAATGTTCCGGTTAGCGAAAACACCAAAGTCGTGATCGCCTTGGGAACGATTGAAAGTGCTCGCCTGGCTCTGCTCTCGTTTCAGGGCATAAGCACCTACGATCAGATCGGTAAGAACCTGATGGCACACTTGCGTTCAAACCTGACCATCCGCATACCCCGGACATCTATCAGCGGTTTGGATCCATTGATCAAAGCGCTTCAAGCCTCAGCTCTTTTCGTCAAAGGCAAACACTTGCGCAACGGCGTACCGTCTTACTTTCATCTGCAAATCACCGCAGCCGGACTGGACCGTCCCAGTACTGACTCCGAGGCTGAACTGTTCAAGAAGGTTCCAGATGTGGACGGATTCGACGTACTGCGAAAAGCAAACGACAACACTATCGTGATCACAATGCGCGGGATCGGCGAGACGCAGTCACGTAATCCTAATAACAACATCTCGCTTGCTGTTAACCAACCAGTGGATGAAGTCGGTATGACTCGCGCATTTGTGACGTACCATCTAAACGATACTGACTTCGAGTTATGGGATGCGATGGATAAGGCTTCGGACGACGTCGCGAAAGTGTTTGCAGGTGGTGCACCTTTCGAAGTGCTCGCCTCAGATGATCGCACGTGGATACCGGTGGCGGCGAATGGCGATCCGAAAACGGCGATACCTTACAAACCCAAAGCAGATGGCGGACGACGCGACGGA